>NZ_JBRJHG010000003.1:0-281004 GCF_053628895.1 Marinobacter sp. MBR-105
CTATTTTATGGTCAACCCCGGCGTTGCCGGATGAATCGGCAGAGACCGGTAAATTGCTGGCTGTCTGAAAACGGCGTTTTTGCAGGGGCGACTCAATACTGATCAAGGTGCCCAGTTCACCAGTGAGGCCTTCACAGGCGCTCTCAAGGAGCATGGCATTCGGATCAGCATGGACGGCAAGGGCTGCTATCATGACAACATCTTCGTGGAACGGCTCTGGCGCAGCGTCAAGCACGAGTGCGTCTACCTCACAGCCTTCGAGGATGGACGCCACTTGAAGCAGGCGCTCCACCGGTACTTCCGGCATTACAATCAGACCCGGTACCACCAAACCCTTGATTACCAAACACCGGATGAGGTGTACTACCAACAACCCATGACCCTGGCAGCTTGAGCCGGGAATACAGCCGGATCAGAGCTTAACTGCACCTTCAGGCTGTCCAACTGATGGGGTCCACCTCAGTTAGACTTTCCAGTGGAGACCTGTGGATTCATAGCCCAATCAAATTATCTGAATCAGTTACAGAGAAAGTTGACAGTTTAGGCTGTGTAAAATATCTAATTGCACCCAATCATTTACACCACTTGTTCTTATCTTCATGGGTTGCCGCCTATCCGAACGCAGAAGTCTATGGCACCAACGAAGTGATTAAAAAGCGTAGCGATATCTCGTTTCATGCCTCGCTTGATAACTCGAAAGGCTATGCTTGGGCCCCAGACATTGAACAAGAACTGTTTTCTGGTTCTCCATTAATGGAAGAATGTGTGTTTTACCATAGCAGTTCAAGAACGTTGATTGTTACTGACCTGGTTGAGAACTTTTCTGGTCAGGACTTTAACTACTGGCAACGGGTAGTGGCTAAGGGTGTTGGTATACTTGCCCCTAATGGGAAGATGCCTTTGGACTGGCGTTTAAGCTTCATGTTTGGTAAAGCAGACGCACGGAAACACCTCGATAGGTTGTTGTCTTGGAAGCCGCAACTGTTGGTTATGGCTCATGGTGAAATAGTCGCTGAAAATGCAGACAAGTTCTTACAGCAGTCATTCAAATGGTTAGCATGAGTAATATTTGAAAAAGTCGAAAAAGGGTAAGCGTCCGGCCATCACACCTTGTCAGGTATAGCCGGCCTCCAGTTGTGGGGCAATAGCTCGTCGATGGCGTTGTTTTTCTGTGTCGGCAGGCGGGTCAGAACATCCTTCAGGTAGGCATAAGGATCATGCCCGTTCAGCTTGGCTGACTGGATCAGAGTCATCACCGCAGCTGCACGTTGACCACTGCGCAGTGATCCGGCGAACAGCCAGTTGGAACGGCCCAGTGCCCACGGCCGGATCTGGTTTTCCACCCAGTTGTTGTCGATGGGCACAGCACCATCGTTCAGGTAGCGCGTCAGCGCTTCCCATCGTTTGAGGCTGTAATCCAATGCTTTGGCCGTGCCGGAACCATCCGGCACCTTCTGTCGATGCGACAGCATCCACTGATGCAGAGCGTCAGCCAGTGGTTTAGCTCTGGTTTGTCGGATTTCCCGGCGCTTATCCGGCGGCAGGTCTTTGGTTTCCCGTTCGATCTCGTACAGTCCGCCGATGTATTCCAGGGCTTTGGCCGCCAGTTCGCTCTTGTTGGCTTCGTGAAGGTCATAGAACTTGCGCCGGGCGTGGGCCATACAACCGATCTCGGTGATGCCGTTACCGAACCCGGCCTTGTAGCCGGCATAGTCGTCACAGACCAGTTTGCCCTGCCAGTCACCCAGGAAGGTGCGAGCGTGTTCACCCGCCCGGCTGGGTGCGAAGTCGTAAACGGTGGCTTTGAGGTCCGAGAACGGTGTGGTGCAGTACGCCCAGACGTAGGCCTTGTGAGTCTTTTTCTTGCCCGGGGCCAGCATGCTCACCGGGGTTTCGTCGGCGTGCAGAACGTTGTGTTCCAGCAAGGTGTTTCTCAGTGCGTCCACCAGGGGCTGCAACTGCACACCACAGGCCCCCACCCACTCGGCCAGAGTGGAGCGCGGGATTTCCAGGCCAGCACGGCCGAAGATACGTTCCTGACGGTACAGGGGCAGATGGTCCGCGTATTTGGCCACCAGCACTTGAGCCAGCAGACCCGCCGTCGGGATGCCTTTGTCGATCACCTGTGGTGGCACCGGTGCCTGGACCAAGGTCTCGCATTTGTCGCAGGCCCACTTGCCCCGGATGTGGCGCTCCACCGTGAACTCGCCTGGGACGTAATCCAGCTTCTCGCTGACGTCTTCACCAATACGCTTGAGCTGGCAGCCACACTGGCACTGAGTATTTTCCGGTTCGTGGTGGATCAGGGTGCGGGGCAGTTCTGGTGGCAGCGGGGCGCGCTTGGGCTTTTGCTTGGGCCGAGCCGCCTTCTGTTCCTCGGTCATCGCCCGGTCCAGCTCGGCTTCGATGGCGGCCAGGTCACAGTCGATCAGCTCGTCCAGCAGTTTCCCCTGAACCGCATCGAGCTGCTCACTGCGCCGGGCGTACTTGTGACGCTTGAGGGTGGCGACTTCGTGGGTCAGCTTCTCAATGACCGCATCACGGTGCACCAAGGCGCGTTCCTTGTTCTCGACACGATCGAACAGTTCCGTGGCAAGAGCACGGAGCTGGTCGGCGGAGAGCTGGTCGAGATCGGGGCGTTCAGTCATGGTCGGTAGTATGCCAAGCCCTTGAGTCGTATACGATTCGCGGTTCTGGCTATAGCGATACTGCCGGCCTTGTGGTTACAGGATGGAGATCACGCCTTCCGCCCCAAGGCGTTGCCATGGCAGGCCCTGAACCAGGGCGGATAACTGTTCTTCGGTCAGGTGAAGTTGGTCACCTCGCCAGGCTTCGCCCCAATGGAACTTGCCCCGGTTCAGTCGGCGGGCACACAACCAGATGCCAAGGCCATCGTGGATCAACACCTTCATCCGGTTGCCCCGTTTGTTGGCGAACAGGTAGGCGCAATGAGGCCTGGCAGAACCGAAGACCTGAATAACTCGGGCCAGGGCCTTGTCCGGCCCCGCCCGCATATCCAGCGGTTCGGTGGCCAGCCAGATCTCGTCGATGCGGATCATCCCAGCAGGTCCCGGAGAAAAGCGGCACATTGATGGGCCTGCTCCGCAGGCCACTCCACCACGACCGAGCCACCGGCGCGGGAAATCTCGATGCGGATGCTGCTACGCTTGTCCGAGACCGACGGGTTGCCCGGTGCTGAGGTTGCCGCAGGCAGATTAACTGGTACAAATCCCGGCGTTGTCGTGGGCGCTTTATCCGCCCGACGTGCCTCGCTGATCCAGCGCCGGACCATGTTGGCGTTGAGACCGTTATCCAGGGAAATTCGGGAAACGGAGGCTCCGGGTTCCAGGCATTGGTCGACAATCTCGGCCTTGAATTCGCGGGAAAACCGGCGGCGGCGTTGGTAGGGTTTGGTTACGCTTAATTCGTTCATGTTAAGTGTCCACTAGAAAATAAGTGGACACTATCCTGACGGCGGCAGCGCCTGGCTCAAGACGGGATCACCAGACGCTTACGAAAAAGGCATCTAAAAGGGATTCTCAATGCTTGGCGGTTTTGGTTTCAAGAGCTGCTTAAGTGTTTAAGGCATAAAGCTTTAGTTTGGGGCTTGCGTTGGTGACCCCTTTGGTTCCTATGCCACTAACGTTACGGACTAACTGGATGAAGAACGTGACTAAAACTCTATATTTACTGCTGGTGTGTGTCTTGGTTGCTGGCTGTAGCAGCAAAGCCGTGTATGACAATGTGCAGAGAAACAACCGACAGGAATGTGTCAGTGTGCCACCCCCTCAGTATGATGAATGCATCGAACGTTCCAGTAAGTCATACGAAGAGTACGAGAGGGATCGGTCTGAGGTACTCCAGTCTGAACCATAGAGCCGTGGGCGGGAAAATCGGGCTCATTATGTGTTTACCTTTCGCAGCCTTTCCGCCGCAGTGGTGGCACCCCGAAAACCCGCTTGTAAGCCCTCGAAAACGCCGCTTCGGATTGGTACCCCAGCTCTTCAGCCAGCTTAGTCAGTGTCACGGGTGATTGACCAATTCTGAGTCGCGCCAGGTTCATCCTCCATTCGGTCAGGTACTGTTTGACTGAAGTGCCTATCACCTCGGTAAACCGGGCGGAAAACCCCGAGCGGGACATGCCCGCGTGCTTGGCCAGCCGGCTGACTGTCCAGTCAGCCTCAGGGTGTGCGTGTATGGCCGCCAGAGCCTTGCCCAGTTTCGGATCTTTCAGCGCGCCCAGCCAGCCTTTGCTGGCTTCCGCGCTTGAGTTGATCCAGTGTCGTATGGCCTGAATCACGATGATATCTGCCAGGTGGGCCATCACTGTGACTCCGCCGGGTGATAGTGCGCGGGCTTCCTGCTCCATCAGTTGTATCAGCGTTGTAAGCTGGGCGGGCAGGGCGCCATCGTCGCCTTTGATGTGAATGCACTGTGGCAATTCACGAATGAGCTTCTGAGCTGCAATCTGGTCGAAGCCAAGCACGCCGCAGGTCAGTCGGGTTTCTTCTTCGCCCGTGCGCTGTTCTTCCGTGCCGGCCCCGCCATAGCGCATGAACTCAAAGCGGTCTGTCAGCCGGGTGACGGGAATATCAAAAAAGGGCTCGCACGGCTGATTGTTACTATGGGAAATACAGTGGCCTTCCCCTTTGGGTACCAGCGCCATGTCGCCCGTTTTAAGGAGCAGGCTGTCCTGGTCTTTGAAACGCAACCAGCAGCTTCCCTGGGTGACGATGTGAAACATCATTTTGCCCCCGAGCGGCGGCATCTCCATTCCCCACGGGGTAATCAGTTCGGCAGTCGCGTAGACGGTACCGTCCATACGAAGTGAGCACAGCGTCTCGCCGAGTGGATCGGAGGTTGTTGGCATGCGCCGCTCAAGTTCAGGGATCATTGTTTCTCACGTGTTTTGGACGATCTGCAAAATATAGTAGATAAAAAAGCATTAAGCATCAGTTTTTGTCCTCGTAAACTGGAACCTTCAGTGATCGTTTAACGAGGACCAAACCATGACATCAGAAGTCATCGCTGTTGTTGGCGCCACCGGTAAGACCGGTTCCAGGGTATTGGCAAAACTGGGTGAGATGGGGCTGGAGGCGCGCGGCCTGGCACGCTCTTCTCCCATCCCCTTTGATTGGGCAGACCGCAGTACCTGGGCCGCAGCACTTCAGGGAGTGCGTGCTGCCTACGTTACGTATTTCCCGGATCTCGCGGTGCCAACGGCGGAAACGGATGTGCGTGCCTTTGTGGCGGAAGCTAAACAGCAGGGTGTGGCGCACCTGGTATTGATGTCGGGGCGTGGAGAGGCGGGTGCACGGCGGGCAGAACAGGTACTGGAAAGCAGCGGGTTGGACTGGAACGTGGTTCGCGCCAGCTGGTTTATGCAGAACTTCAGTGAAAGCTTTATGCTGCAGGGCCTGCAGGCGGGTGAACTGGTGCTGCCCAGGCCCAACGCCAGAGAACCATTCATCGATGTGGATGACCTGGCCAGTGTGGCGATAGCGGCGCTGACCAATCCCGCATTGAAAAACCAGGTATTGGAAGTTACCGGTCCGGAGCTGCTCTCGTTCGAGGAGTGTGTGCATGCGATTGCTGCGGCCAGTGGCCGTGAGATCCGGTTTACGCCGTTACCGGTGGAGGCCTATCTGGATGGCGCCACGGCGCAGGGTATGGCAGACGACATGGCGTGGCTGATCAACGAACTGTTTGTGAACATTCTTGATGGCCGCAATGAAAGCACCACTCAAACGGTTGAACAAGTGCTGGGGCGGCCTGCGCGCCGGTTCAGGGACTATGTTGCTGATGTTGTGCCTATGGGGGTGTGGTGATTGGGTGATCGCTTGCTTGAGGTTCGATATTGTCTGTGTCCGGAGTTTATGAAGAAGTTTATGGTTTTGTGAACTTTCCACGATAGACTCAGAGGACTGACGATAATACTGGATTGGCCGCCAGTGTTGACCGAAAGGAGCCCTCAGCTGCATGCCGCGCACGGTATTGATAATCGAAGACAATCCCGGTATCGGCGAACTGGTCCGCATGCAGGTATCCGACCTGGGCATGACTGCGGTTCTGCGGGACCGGGGCGACAGCGGCCTGGCGCGGTTCCGGGACGGTGGTATTGATCTGGTGATTCTGGACCTCATGCTTCCGGGCCTGGATGGCCTGGCGGTGTGCCGGGAAATACGCTCCAGTGCGGGTTATGTGCCGGTGCTCATGCTGACCGCCAAGAGCACCGAGCTGGACAGGGTGCTGGGGCTGGAAATGGGGGCGGATGACTACCTCACCAAGCCTTTCAGCGTGGCGGAACTGTCCGCTCGCATCAAAGCTCTGTTCCGGCGGGTGGACGCGCTCTCCCGGAAGAACTCACCCGAAGACGACGTGGCGGAGATCGAGGCGGACGGGCTGCGGATTGATCCGGTTCGGCGCCGGGTGTTCCTGGAGTGCCGCGAGCTCGATCTGACCGCCCGTGAGTTCGATCTTCTGTGGCACTTTGCTTCCCATCGTGGCCGGGTTTTCAGCCGGGCCCAATTGCTGGATGCCGTCTGGGGGTACAATCACGACGGCTACGAGCACACCGTAAACACCCATATCAACCGCCTGCGTAACAAGATTGAGCCCGATCCGGCCCAACCGCGTTACGTTCAGACGGTCTGGGGCGTGGGCTATCGGTTTATGGATTAACCATGGGCCTTTCCGTGCTTCGAACTCTGTATGCGAGGCTGGCCATTGGTCTGTTCCTGCTGCTGTTTGTGGTGGGCGGGCTATTTACTTTGCTGAGTCTGGCCTCGGTCAGGGAGTATTCGGCTGCCGTTAACCAGCAACTGAACCGGAATCTGGCGCAGAATCTGGTTTCTGACCGAAACCTGGTCACCGATGGCCAGTTGAATCGGGATGCCCTGAAGCAGCTGTTCGAGCTGTATATGACGATCAATCCCAGCCTTGAGATTTACCTGTTGGATACCGACGGGGCCATTCGTGCCTATTCCGCCGATCCGGACCGAATCAAGCGCAATCGGGTATCCCTCGGACCAATCCAGACACTGCTCGAAAACCCGGACGCCTATCCTCTGCCGGGGGACGACCCTCGTAGTCACGATCGGCAAAAAGTGTTCTCTGTGACCCCCGTTCCCTCGGCAGCCGCCCCTGCCGGCTACCTTTATGTGGTTCTGAGGGGCGAAGAATTCGACCTCGCGGAGAGCATGGTTCACAGCAACCGGTTGTTGCAGATGGGCGCAGGCGCCCTGGCGGTGAGCCTGCTCGTGGGGCTCCTGGCCGGGTTGGTGTTCTTCCGAATGTTAACGCGGCGGCTGTCCCGGCTGACTGAACGGGTGGAGTCGTTTGAACGGGAATTGTCCTCGGAACAAAGCCCTCCACTGGCCGAGAAGGGCGACGACATTGATTACCTGGCCTCTCGGTTTGATCTCATGGCGCGCCGCATTGTGGCGCAGCTGGACCTCCTGAAGCACAAAGACGCCCAGCGTCGACAGCTGGTTGCTCAGGTGTCTCACGATCTTCGAACACCGCTGGCGTCAATTCAGGGCTACCTGGAAGCGCTGCGGATGAAGCATGAGACCCTGGAAGCTGAGGAGCGAGGCCGGTTCCTGGCGGTGGCCCTGTCAGAAACACACCGGTTGGGCAGGCAGGTTGAGGAGTTGTTCGAACTGGCCGCCCTGGACGCCCGTGAAAAACAGCCGGATATCGAGCCGTTTGTCATGGCTGAGTTGCTCTACGACGTCGTTCAGAAGCATAGGCCAGCAGCAGACCGAGCGGGTGTTGAGCTCATCATTTCGGCGACAGAGACCGAGAGCGTGCTGGCGGATATCGCGATGACCGAGCGGGTTCTGGACAATCTCATCAATAATGCCATCGTCCATTCTCCGCGGAATACAAGAGTCATACTCACGATGTCAGTACGGGATGGTGGAGCAGCGATCACTGTTGCCGATGCTGGGCCTGGCATCCGCGAAGAAGACCTTGGCCAGGTGTTTGACCCCTTCTACCAGGCCGCGGGAGCTGAACGTACCGGGCATGCCGGCCTGGGACTTGCGATCGCCCAGCGCTTGGTCGTCCTGCAGCAAGGCAGGCTCTCAGCGCACAATGCGAACGGTGCTGTCTTTACCCTCTGGCTACCGTTAGCTTCCTCCAGCTAGCTTTCCGCTGTGTTATAGATTTGTGATAGTTGCTGAACTTTTTTGTGAATTCAGATCGCTAGGCTGTGATTATGGATTCAAGCGAGGAGAAGTGTCATGAAACGCAAAGTTATAGGCCTGTTTTCCGCCCTGGCGCTGGTCTCCGCCGCCGGTCTTTTTGCGGCACAGGTGGCAGCAGAGCGAGTGGATAGTGCAGGTAATGCCTATGCACCGGATGATCCGGATCTGGCCGTGGCGACCTTTGCTGGCGGCTGTTTCTGGTGCGTGGAAGCCGGCTACGAAAAGATTCCTGGTGTTGTCGAGGCAGTGTCTGGCTACGCTGGTGGAGAAGAAAAAAGTCCGACCTATAAACAGGTCTCTTCCGGGCGTACAGGCCACACTGAAGCCGTCCAGGTATATTACGACCCGGACAAAATAACCTATGAGGGCTTGCTGGCCGGCCTCTGGCGAATGATGAATCCGACCGACCTGGAGGGCCAGTTCGTTGACCGTGGTCGGCAGTACCGGCCCACCATTTTTTACCACAACGAGGAGCAGAAGCGCTTCGCAGAGGCGGCAAAGCAGGCACTGGAGGCTTCCGGCGTCTATGACAAGCCGGTGGTGATCCCCATTGAGCCGCTCAAGAGATTCTATCCGGCGGAGGAATACCACCAGGACTACTACAAGAAGAATCCGGTCCGCTACAAGTTCTACACCTTCAATTCGGGGCGTTATCAGTTTATTGAAGAGGTCTATGGCGAGGATTATGAGCTGGATTTCTCGCGCTATCAGCCCAATACCGGAGTCAATGACTCGATGCCTGCGGAGGACGATCCGACAGAAGCGGCGGCAAGCGGGGGTTTTAACCCCGAACGTTTTCAAAAGCCGGATGACAAGACTCTTCGGCAGCGTTTGACGGAAATGCAGTATGAGGTCACGCAGGAGGATGGTACTGAACCCGCCTTCAACAATACCTACTGGGACAACACCAGGGCGGGGCTTTATGTGGATGTCGTTTCCGGTGAGCCGCTGTTCTCCTCACGGGATAAGTACAAGTCCGGTACCGGCTGGCCGAGCTTCACTCGCCCGATTACGCCAGAGGCAGTGGTAGAACGTGAGGACAAGTCGTTTTTCATGACCCGGACGGAGATTCGCAGTGCCCATGCTGATTCTCATCTGGGCCATGTCTTTGACGATGGTCCGGCGCCGACGGGATTGCGCTATTGTATGAATTCCGCAGCCATGAAGTTCATCCCGCTGGAGCAAATGGAAGCCGCGGGGTATGGCAAATGGATCGCCGATGTAAAAGCTCAGGGCGAACGTTAACTGGGGCGTTTGGGGTCAGGGTTTGTGAGGGATTCGTTAACGCACCCGAACCTGATCGCCGTCTTCCAGGCCACGGCCGGGGTGCCGGACCACCCGAACGCCCTCCTGCAGTCCCTGCGTTACCTGGGTCATTAAACCGTTGGATGGTCCTGTCGTGACCGTCTGGCGTCTCGCCGTCTCGCCGTCTCGCTCTCAACCACGAAAACCGCAGAAGCGCCGTTGTATTCGAAGATCGCTGAGGTGGGTACCTGCAAGGTGTCTTCGCTTTGCCACAGGATAAAGTCAGCGTCCACTCGGTAGCCGTCTCCCAGCTGTCGCCACTGCTCCCGTGGGCTGACCATATCGGCAATAACCTGAACCCGTTGTTCGTCCACGCCCAGAGCGGATACATCCTCAAACCCGATAAGCTCGATACGACGAACCGTTGCTTCCAGTACCGGCCCGCCCCAGCCACTCAGTCGCACGCCAAGGCCGGGTTCCAGTTTGACGGCATCAAAACTCAAGACCTCGACCACCACTTCCAGAGCGCCAGGGTCTCCGACCTCCAGTATCGGCTCGCCGGCCTGGATGACGCCCTCGCTCTGGCGAACCAGAGCCAGAACCGCGCCGTTAACCGGAGAGCGCACGGCGACCCGCTCGGCAGGTTTCTGACCATTGGAGGACGCGGTTGAAATCTGCAGCCGGGTTTGAGCGGCGGCCAGTTCATGGGCGGCCACCTCTTCATCAAAGCGGGCGGAACGCAGGATTGCCTGTGCCCGGGCTGCCGTGGATTTCGCCTGTTGTAACTGTTCGGTGGAGACAAAGCGGGATTCTTCCAGAGCGAGCAGGCGCTGGTATTCATTCTGAGCGAACTCAGCATCAGCCTCCGCCGCCTGAACCTTTTGTTGGATGGATTGAAGTGCTGCCTGGGCGGCGGCTGCCCGAGCCTCGGCTTCGGCGCGGGTCCGGGCGTCCAGGATGCTGGCGGGCGTCGGGTCCACAAACGTCAGTAGCTCCCCGGGAATCACCGCGTCGCCTACGTCCAGCTGAACCCGGTGAATATAGCCGGCCACAGGGGAGGAAATCAGATAGCGATCTTTGACCCGGGTTTTGCCCTCTTCAAGAATGGTCACTTCCATGGGGCCGCGCTCGACGGGGGCAAGGTCAACCCAAACGGGCTCTGGCCGCAGGATAAGCGCGAAGACGATGGCGGCTACTGAGGCCATCAAAAGCCAGAAGGCCCATTTTCCTTTTGAGATGCGTTGTGTCGCCATGTTGGGTCCCATGTGAGTGTGTGTGCATTATTCCCGGGTTTTCAGAACCGCGACAAGGTCCAGTTTACGAAGTCGCCACCAGGTGATGAAGCCGGAAATCAATGCCGACAAAATGACCACGTTGGCCGCCAATGCCAGGGTTTGGCCGGTCAGGACCAGGGGAACGCGATAGAGTTCGGTCTGCATCGCGGTAACCACAAAACTTGCCAATCCAAAACCAACCGCCCAACCCAGAGGAATTCCCAGTAACAGCAGTATGGCCAGTTCTCCGAGCAGAATGTGGGCGACTTCGTTGTGGCTGTACCCCAGTACTCTCAAGCTCGCCAGGTCTCGCCCTCGTTCGGCCAGGGAAATCCGCGCGGTATTGTAGATCACACCAAAAGCAATAATGCCGCCGAGCAGGCTGATGATGAAGGTGTAGGTCAGGAAGGTGCGCGCGAGAGTTTCGAAGAAGCTGTCGAGCATTGCCTGTCGCAGATTGGTGGCCATCACTCCCGGCGTATCCCGGAGTTCCTGGTAGACGGTGTTGGTTTGCTCCGGCGCCAGATTCATCAGCATCTGGTTCACTCTCGGGCCTTCACGCAGCGCCTTGTTCATGGCGGTCAGATTCATGTAGGCGCCCACACCGAGGAACTCGCTGGTAACGCCAGCCACCGTGAGGTCCAGTTCCGGGCGTCGGCCTTCCAGCACTCGCACCCGAACTGTGTCTCCGGTCTCAACATTCAGGGCCTTGGCCAGAAAGTCGGTTACCAACAGGCCGGCAGAAGGAATGGCCACGTTCTCCAGATCCTGGTTAACCACAAATTGCAGTTTGGCGTCCCGGGGCAAGCCGGTGAGCACCGTGCGCCATCTGCGGTGTTCGTTAACCAGCTCTACCGTAACGGCCCGGCGTCCTTCGACGTAACGCACACCGGATTGGCGCGCCATTCCGTACAGTGCGGTCGGGTTGACCGGGTCGGTGAGTGTGGCGGTCAGATCCTGCTTCTGCACCCGGGCGAATTGGGTGTGCACCATCAGCGAAACAGAGCTGAACTGGAAATTGCCCACCACCACGATGGCCGTTGCCATGGCAATGCCGAATACCGAGAGGGCGGTTCGGCCAGGCTTGCGGGCAAGCTGCCTGACGATCATGCGTGAAGGCTGATGAAAGCGCACCCAGCCCAGCAGCCGTTCGGTAACGGTAACCCGGTATCGGGCGGGGCTCTCGGGCTGCATGGCTTCCGCTGGGGGCAGGGCGGCCGCCGCGCGGATGGAGCGCCAGCCGCCGAGCAGTGCAACTGCCATACTGATCAGGGCCAGTAACGCCAGCCACCAGGGATTGATTCGGAACAGTAGCGAAGGGAAGCGGTAGTAATCCATATACAGCTCTCCCAACCGATGCCCCAGCCAGAGGCCACTGGCGCAGCCGATGGCAAGCCCGGTAAACCCAATGGCCAGCACCAGTTGGCTGTAGTGCCAGCCGATCTGGCCATTGCTGTAGCCGAAGGCTTTGAGAATGGCGACGATTTCCCGCTGGGTACTGATCAGGCGTGTCACCACCACATTGAGCAGAAACATGGCGACGCCCATAAAAATGGACGGAAAGATAATCGCCATGGCCTTCAGCTGCTCGAGCTCGTCACTGAGAAAACGGTGTGAGAACTGGTCAGCCCGGGCGAACGCACCGGTACTGCCGTAGCGCGCCAGCAACCGGTCCAGCGGGTCGATCACATCTTCCACAGGATGCCGTGGGTCGATCTGCAGTACCAGGCTGTTGAAGGCGCCCCGCATGTCCATGGCGGCGGCCAGCGCTTCCTGATTCAGCCAGAGCACGCCAAAGCGCTGATAATCCGGCAGCATGCCCCCCGGAGGTATCACGTAGATGAATTCCGGCGACTCGACAATGCCCACGATTTTCAGGGTTTGTTGTCGGCCATTGATGATGGCGTTGAAACTGTCGTCCAGAGTGAGCTGGTGCGCATCCGCGAAGCTGCCAATGATTGCGACTTCATTGGCGTGGGTGGCGCTTGGCAGTCGACCTTGCCGGACATACAACTGGTTTACCCCGGGTTGGCCGGTCGGAGGAACAGACGCCAGGTGGGCCGACACAGGTTCGTCGTAATCGGGGAGATTGAACTTCGCGGCGCCTTCCACCCGGCCGCTCAGGCGGGTCACACCCGGTAGCTCGGAAACCGTTTGCAGCACATGGCGGGGGGCCCGTTTTACCGAAACGAAAACATCAGCAAACTGGTGCTCCTGATAGTACTGATCCCGGGTGGCTGTGAGGGAGGAGTAATTGACCAGGGACATCAGGCAAACCGCGATCCCGCCCGCAATCACCAGCGCGATCGCCAGCAACTGGCCGCGCATCTGCCAGATTTCCCGTCGCAGTTTGGTGTGCAGTACGCTCGGCCCGAAAATCATGGCATCACCAGCTCAGGGTGTTCGGGTCCTGGCGTTCTGAGTTGCGGTGCTCACCGCTGATCACGCCATCCGAAAGGGTGATCACTCTGTCCGCCATGTTCGCGATTGAAGCATTGTGGGTGATGATCACCGTGGTGGTGCCGGTTTCCCGGTTGGCCCGTTCCAATGCCGCGAGGACCAGAATACCGGTGGCCGAGTCCAGGGCTCCGGTAGGCTCATCGCACAGCAGCACCCGGGGTCGCTTGGATATGGCTCTGGCAATGGCCACTCTTTGTTGCTCGCCGCCGGAAAGCTGAGCCGGGAAATGGTCCAGGCGACTGGCCAGGCCCACCATGTCCAGGGCTTCTTCCGGCGCCATGGGGTCACGGGCAATCTCGGTCACGGCGATGACGTTTTCGCGGGCGGTCAGGCTGGGGATGAGGTTGTAAAACTGAAACACGAACCCGACATAATCCCGGCGATAGCGGGTAAGCTCCCGGTCTGAGGCGCCGGCCAGACCGATGTCCTGATAACGAACTTCGCCGGTAGTGGGCACATCCAGTCCGCCCAGAATGTTCAGAAGCGTGGATTTGCCTGAGCCTGAGGCGCCAAGCATCACTACCAGCTCCCCCGGATAAAGGCTGATATCGACCCCCCGCAGGGCATGCACTTCCACATCGCCCTGACGGTAGGTTTTGGTCAGGCCTTTCGTTTGAAAGACAGGAGCGGTCCGGTCGGCGTGACACGCCATGGCAGGTTCCATTGCAGTCCAGTTGATCCAGAGCCGAGTATAGCCCAATACCGATGACCGGTTATTGATCCCGCGCAGACGTATTCCACGTGCGTACCCGTGCCGGATTCGGTTACAGTCATGCCACTAACCCTGTAAAGCCAATGGGAGAAAACGGAATGAGTGACCCAACTTACACACCTCCGAAAGTCTGGAAATGGGATCCGAACAACGGCGGCAAGTTCTCTAACATCAACCGCCCCATCGCCGGCCCTACCCATGAAAAAGAGCTGCCAGTGGGGGAGCATCCGTTCCAGCTTTATTCCCTGGCAACGCCCAACGGTGTGAAAGCAACGGTCATGCTTGAGGAGCTGCTGGAAAAAGGCATCAAGGAGGCGGAATATGATGCCTGGCTGATTCGAATCACCGAAGGGGATCAGTTCAGCAGCGGGTTCGTGAAGGTGAATCCCAACTCCAAGATCCCTGCCATGCTGGATCGCAGTGTGGACCCGGCCATCCGGGTTTTTGAATCTGGTTCCATTCTGTTCTATCTGGCAGAGAAGTTTGATGCGTTTCTGCCCAAAGACCCGGCCAAGCGCACTGAAACCATGAACTGGTTGTTCTGGCAGATGGGCAGTGCGCCCTTCCTGGGGGGCGGCTTCGGGCACTTCTATGCCTACGCGCCAGAAAAGTACGAGTACCCCATCAACCGCTACACTATGGAAGTGAAGCGTCAGTTGGATGTGCTGGATCGCCAGCTGGCGGATAACCAGTATATTGCCGGTGATGAATACACCATCGCCGATATGGCCATCTGGCCCTGGTACGGAGCCCTGGTGAAGAACATGGTGTACGAGGCGGCCGAGTTCCTGGAAGCCCACACCTACACCAACGTGGTTCGCTGGACCGACGAGGTGGCCAAACGCCCGGCGGTGAAGCGTGGCCGGATGGTGAACAAGGCCTGGGGTGATCTGGCCTCTCAGCTGCACGAGCGGCATCACGCCAGCGATTTTGACCTGCGCACCCAGGACAAACTGGAAGGCAATGCTTAAGCCATAAGGAGGACGGATGGCTCTGCCCGACGCACTGACCGAAGCACAGATCTACCATCGGTGCCCGCTGGACAAACTGGATTTCGAAACCACGGAAAGCCTGGAAGATCTGGCTCTGCCCTTCGGTCAGGATCGGGCACTGCGTGCCCTGGAATTCGGGGCCAGCATGAAGGCCCAGGGTTTTAACCTGTTCGTGTTGGGGCCCTCAGGGGCGGGCAAGCATGAACTGGTGCGGCGGGTATTGGCCAGTCACGCCGCAGAAAAGCCGGTGCCTTCGGACTGGTGTCATGTGTTCAATTTTCAGCAGTCGGACAAACCCGGGGCCATCGAGCTGCCGCCGGGGGAAGGTCGCATATTCAAGGCCGATATGAGCGAACTGGCCAACGAACTGAAGACCACCATACCGGCCACCTTTGAAAGCGAGGAATACCAGGCCCGTATTCAGGAATTGCAGGAAGAGGTTACCCGGCGCCAGCAGCAAGGCCTGTCTGAGATTCAGGAAGAGGCAAACGCCAACAATATAGCCATGCTCACCACCCCGGCCGGTTTTACCTTCGCCCCCATGCGCAACGGCGAGGTGATTGAGCCTGAGGAATACAAGACCTTCTCCGATGAGGAAAAGGAGTTGGTGGAATCCAAGGTGGAAGACCTCCAGAAAAAGCTCCAGCAGGCCATCCAGCAGGTGCCCCGGCTGCGCAAGGAAGTCCGGGAGCGGGTCCATGCCCTGAATGAGGAAATGGTTCAGCTTACCCTGGGCGGCCCCATGGGGGAGCTGCGCGAGAAGTGGGGGCACGTGCCGGCCGTGGTCGCGCACCTGGACGCGGTTCGAGAGGATGTGGTGGAGCATGCCGAGGCCTTTCAGGATACCGAAAACGGCGCACCGGCAGGGTTGTTGAACCGTTACCGGGTGAATCTGCTGGTGGATAATGCCGAGACCCGTGGGGCCCCCGTCATCTATGAAGATCTTCCCAACCACCAGCACCTGGCGGGCCAGATCGAACACCGGGCCCACCAGGGTAACCTGTACACGGATTTCACCTTGATTCGGGCCGGGTCTCTGCACCGGGCCAACGGTGGCTACCTGATCCTCGACGCCCGGCGGGTACTGTCGCAGCCTATGGCCTGGGAAAGCCTCAAACGCATACTCTTTTCCGGCGAGATCCGCATCGAATCCCTGGAGCGCCTGTATGGCCTCGCCACCACGGTAAGCCAACAACCGGAGCCGATTCCGCTTTCGGTAAAGGTGGTGCTGCTTGGCGACCGGATGTTGTATTACCTGCTGTCCCACTACGATCCGGACTTTCTGGACCTGTTCAAGGTGGAAGCGGATTTTGAGGACGACATGGAGCGGGATGAGGCCAGCTACTTACTCTACGCCCGGATGATTGCCACTATGGCCCGGTCGGCTGGCGTAAGAACCCTGGACAGGGAGGCGGTTGCGAGGTTGATTGAACACGCGAGCCGTCTGGCCAGCGATCAGAACAAGCTGACGGCCCACGATCGTGTACTGAAAGATCTGCTCACCGAGTCGGACCACTGGGCTGGTGTGGCCAACAGCCCGCAGGTGTGCGCCAGCCATGTTCAGCAGGCCATTGACGAGCGGGACTACCGGGCGAGCCGGGTCCGTGAGCGCAGTCTGGAGCAGATTCGCCGGGGTGTGGTGATGATTGCCACTCAGGGCGAGCAGGTGGGGCAGGTGAATGGTCTGTCGGTACTGCAGCTAGGCGCCACCCGCTTTGGTCAGCCCACTCGCATTACCGCCACGGCGCGCCCTGGCAAGGGCCAGGTGGTGGATATCGAGCGGGAAGCCAAGCTTGGTGGGCCGATCCACAGCAAGGCGGTGATGATTCTGTCCCGGTTCCTGGCCAATCGTTATGCGCCGATGAATGAGCTTTCACTGTCGGCCAGTCTGGCCTTTGAACAATCCTACGGTGGCGTGGAAGGGGATTCTGCCTCGGTGGCGGAAACCTGTGTGTTGTTGTCCGCCATCGCCGGCGTTCCTCTCAAGCAGTCCCTGGCGGTTACCGGCTCCATGAACCAGCATGGTGAGGTGCAGGCGGTGGGTGGCGTCAACGAAAAGATTGAAGGCTTCTTCAATGTCTGTCGGCAGGACGGAGGCGTGAATAGCCAGGGAGCCTTGTTGCCGGCCAGCAATGTGGAGCATCTGATGCTGAATGAATCGGTGCGGGAAGCGGTGCAGGACGGAAGGTTCTCCATTTATCCCGTTACCCATATCGACCAGGCCATTGAGTTGTTGACGGGCCTGGAACCGGGGCAACCGGATGCTGATGGCGTGTTCCCTGAGGGCAGCTTTAACCGTCGCGTGGCAGACAGGCTGGCCGCGTTTGCCGAGGTTGGCAAAAGCAAGGACAAAGACACGGGTCAGGATAATGGCAATGGCGGACACAACGGTCAGTCATAAAACTCCGGAGCCAGCCCCCGCCGTAGCCCGGCGGATATTGGTGTTGCTGGATGGTTCCAGGCGGAGTCTGGCAGCCCTGGAGGCTGCGGCAGACATTGCACGTGCGCAGCAAGCCGAAGTTCTGGGTATCTTTGTGGAGGAAGTAAGCCTGCTGCGTAGCGCCGGTTACGGTTTTGCCCGGGAAGTGGGCCGGAGTTCCGGCGTGGCGAGGCCCATGGATGTCGACGCTCTGGAAGTCCGTATGCAGGCAACTGCAGAGAAGCTTCGCCGTACTCTCGAGCGAACCCTGGCGCCCTGGGGTGTGGCCCAGGCACTGAGATTATGCCGGGGTGAAGTGGTAGAGCAGGTATTGGGGCTGGTACAGCCTGATGATTTGTTGGTGCTCGGCGGGGCTGGCTGGTCCGGTATCTCATCTTTCAAGCTGGGCTCAACCGCGCGGGGCCTGTTGCGGCAGGCGCCGGGAGATGTGCTGTTGTTGCCGGAATCGCGCTCATTACCACCGGGCAGGGTGGTGGTGTTGCTGAACCACGATCAGGGCGCGAATCATCGGGCTGTGCGGGTAGGCGTGGAGCTGGCCAGGCGTGGGCAGCGGGCGCTGACGGTTCTGGTGCGCTCAGACGCCGCTGATGATCCCGAATTGCTTGAGGAGCTTGCAGCCATGCTTGAAGCCGGGGGCATTGCTGCCCGGGTCAGGCGTTTGCCCAAAGCCGGTGCTGCTGCCATGGCGAGGGCCGTGCGGGAGGAGGGAGCAGCACAGCTGGTGATCAGCCGTCAGTGCAGCCTGTTTGAACAGCAAGGCGCGGAGTCCCTGCTTTGCCAACTGAATCTACCGGTCACCATCACGCCCTGAGCAAACCGCTGTTGTGCCGGCAGTTGTTCAGGCGGTCTCCCGGCTGCGAGCTTCCTCCAGCACCTCGGTTATTTCCCCGGCTGACAGGGTTTCCCTTTTCATGACGGCTCTGGCAAGGGCATCCAGTTCCTGCCGGTGTTCGGTCAGGAAGCTCACGGTAAAGGCTTCAAAGGCCAGTAATTGCGACTGGATTTCCGAGTCGATCATTTCCGCGAGTTTTTCGCTGTACTCCCGGGGCGCGCCCATTTCCCGGCCAAGGAACACATGTTCTTCGCCGATGCCCAGGCCCAGCGGGCCGATCTTTTCGCTCATGCCCCACTGGCCGACCATTCGTCTCAATAGTTTGGTGGCTTCTTTCAGGTCATTCTGGGCGCCGGTGCTGACCTCTCCGTAGATGATCTTTTCGGCAGAACGCCCGCCCAGCATCACCTTGATGCGGTCCTCCAGGTAACTTTCGGTGTAATTGTATTTGTCTTCTTTCGGGGTCTGTTCGGTCACTCCCATGGCCATGCCGTGGGGAATAATGGTGATCTTGGTGAGAGGATCTGCCTTGGGCATGTAATAGGCCATAATGGCATGCCCGCATTCGTGGTAGGCCACGGCTTCACGCTCTTCCGGTGTTAACTGGGCGTCCCTTTCCTCACCCAGAATCAGGCGATCGTGGGCCACTTCAAAACAGTGGTTGTTTACCTCAACGAGGTTGTCTCGGGCGGCTGTAAGGGCCGCTTCGTTCACCAGGTTTTTCAGGTCGGCGCCGGAGAAGCCGGTCGTGCGCGCGGCCACCTGCGTCAGGTCCACATCCGCAGCCAGCGGCACCTTGCGCACATGTACCTTCAGAATAGCTTCCCGGGCCTCCCGGTGAGGGCGGTCCAGGGTGATTTTCCGGTCAAACCGGCCCGGGCGCAGCAGAGCGGTGTCCAATACATCCGGGCGGTTGGTGGCGGCCAGCACAAGAACGTTCTCATGGGCCTCGAAACCGTCCATTTCCGTGAGGATCTGGTTCAGGGTCTGTTCGCGCTCGTCGTGGCCGCCCCCCAGGCCAGCTCCCCGTGAGCGTCCGACGGCGTCCAGCTCATCGATAAAGATCAGTGCCGGGGCTTCCTTGCGAGCCGTCTGGAACATGTCCCGAACCCGTGCCGCGCCAACGCCCACGAACATTTCGATAAACTCCGAGGCGCTGATGCTGAAGAAGGGGACTTCCGCCTCGCCGGCAATGGCCCGCGCCAACAGAGTCTTGCCGGTGCCCGGCGGGCCAACCAGGAGAACCCCTTTAGGCATCACGGCGCCCAGGCGACGATACTTATCCGGCGACTTCAGGAAGTCGATAATTTCCGAAATGTCCCGTTTTGCGGACTCAATGCCCGCTACATCGTCCAGTGTCGTTGTGGAGGTTTCCCTGCGGGCGCGGCGGGCCCTGGACTTGCCATAGTCAAAGGGGCCGCCGCCCTGAGTCATGCGTTTCTGGGCGGCACCCCAGAACCAGAACATCAGCGCCAATAACAGGATCCAGGGCAGGAAGCCCAGGATCAGCTCCTGCCACCAGGGGCGGCCGGAGCGGGAGCCCCGAACCAGGACTTCCTGTTTTTCCAGTAGTGGTAGCAGCTCCGGGTCTTCCACCTGTGGCCTGAGCGTTATGAAACTGCTCGACGGTGGACGGCTGTCGTTGGAAAACCGGCTGGCACCGGAATCCGTAAAGCGTCCGCTGATGTCTTCGGTGCGCAGGGTAACTTCGGCAACCTGGCCGCTTATGACGGCCTGTTTGAACTCGGAATAGGCCAGTTCCTGTTGTTGCTGCTGGTTGTTCCCCTGTAGCCACAGGAACATCAGGAAAATGGCTGCGCTCAACCACAGAAACGAGTACTGGTTGGGTATCGCAGGTTGCGGCTGCGGTGTCTGGTCCTGCTTTCCGGGTTCGTTGCTGGGTGTCATTTCGGCCTCCGGTCACCCTCCATGATTTTTGCTACAAACACCGATTTGCCGTAGGTCTCGAAAGACCATTTCATGGTGTCTGAGAGCACCTTCATCACTTCGTCATACTCGCCGAAGATCTCGGTACTCATGCGACCAGGGTGGACCTCAAGGCTGGTCTGTTCCAGGCGTGCAATCAGATCCCAGATCGGTTGTTTGTAGTCGTCCTTGAGCGGATAGCAGCTCAGTTGTACGGAAAGATACATCAGTTACCTCCTGTCCGGGATGCGCCCGGTCAATATTGAATGGCTCAGAATCCCATGGCAGACGAAGTGCTGCGCCGGGGATCGGCTCCGCCGTAAAGCGTGCCGTCTTCGCCAATCAGGATGCTCTGGATGGCACCCATGGCCGAGCCGGTGTTGATGGTGTGCCCTCGAGCCCGGAGCAGATCCAGAGTGTCCGGGCTGATACCCTGTTCCACCCGAATCTCGTCCGGTAACCACTGGTGGTGGATGCGCGGCGCACTGACGGCTGTCTGTATGTTCATATTATGGTCGATCACATTCATGATCACCTGCAAGGTGGTGGTGATGATCCGGGAGCCGCCGGGGCTGCCGGTTACCAGGAAATTGCGGTCGTCCTTTCGTACGATGGTCGGCGACATGGAGCTGAGCATGCGTTTACCTGGCTCCACCTTGTTGGCTTCGCCGCCGATCAGGCCATAAGCATTGGGAACCCCCGGCTTGGCGCTGAAATCGTCCATCTCGTTATTGAGCAGAAAGCCGGCACCGGCCACGGTAATGCCCGAGCCATAGCTGAAATTGATGGTGTAGGTGTTTGATACCGCGTTGCCCCAGCGGTCCACCACCGAGAAGTGTGTGGTTTCCGGGCTTTCCCGGGGCCCAGGTTTTCCAGGCGCGATCTCGCTGGCGGGCCGGGCCTTGTCTGCCTTGATGGATGTGCGAAGTTGGTCGGCGTAGCCCTTGCTGGTCAGCCCTTCCAGCGGCACAGCTACGAAGTCTGTATCACCCAGGTATTCCGAGCGATCTGCGTATGCCAGTTTCATTGCCTCGGCCATGTGGTGGATAGTGTTTGCGGAGTTGTGCCCCCATTCGCCGATGGGGTAGTCCTCCAGAATGTTGAGGATCTGCACGATGTGAGTGCCGCCAGAGGAGGGCGGCGACATGGAGTAGATATCAAATCCCCGATAGGTGCCGTGGACCGGCTGGCGAACGGCGGGTTCGTAGTTGCGCAGGTCTTCCAGAGTAATCAGACCCTCGCCCCGTCGCATTTCCGCCACAATCAACTGTGCGGTTTCACCTTCGTAGAAGCCTTTTACGCCCTGCTCGGCAATGCGCTGGAGGGTGTCGGCCAGTTCCGGCTGGCGAAACACTTCGCCAGGTTGTGGGGCCGATCCATCTTTTTTATAGAAGGTAGTGCGGGTGGCTGGCCAGCGTTCAAGGCGGTCCCGGGCCTGCTCCAGGCCTGCGGTGAATCGGTGGGGCACCACAAAGCCCTCCCGGGCCAGTCGAATCGCCGGGGCCAGGGCCTGGCTCAGGCTCAGGGTGCCGTGCCGCTCCAGCGCCAGTGCCAGCCCGGCTACGGTGCCGGGTACCCCGGCGGCCTTATGGCTGAACCGGCTGCGCTCGCTCACGACATTGCCGTCCTGATCCTGAAACATGGTTTCGGTGGCTGCAGCCGGTGCGGTTTCGCGATAATCAATGGCTTCCGGGGCATCGCCGTTACCGGGCGAGTAGACCAGAAAGCCGCCACCGCCAATATTGCCGGAACGGGGTTGGGTGACGGCCAGGGCGAAGCCGGCGGTAACAGCGGCATCAATGGCGTTGCCCCCGTCTTTCAATACCTTCAGGGCAACCTCTGTGGCCAGGGTGTGGCTGGTGGCAACCATACCCTGGGAGCCCTGTACCGGATGGAAGCGCTCCCCTTCCAGAATGGCCTGTTCGTTGGCGTTTGTGCTACTGGCAAGCAGGAAAAGCATCAGCGCGGCTGTCGCTCTCCAGAGCCGCCTGTGGCTGATTTTCGAAGCGGGGCTGTAGATCACTCTGTCCATGGTCGGATTCCTCGTTTCTGGCTGTCAGATAGGCTATCATAGCCGGTCATTTTTACCGGTGCGTACCGACCATCGCCGTGAATGTCCGGTTTGTGGTTTCCTGTCGCGCCCGCTTTCCCCGGATTCAAGTTAAGGAAAGGCTTCATGGAGCATACCTATCGTCTTGTTATTTCCTGCCCGGACAGGGTCGGGATTGTTGCCAAGGTGAGTAATTTTCTGTCCACCTATAACGGCTGGATTACCGAGGCGAGCCACCACTCCGATACCCAGGCCGGCTGGTTTTTCATGCGGCATGAAATCAAGGCCGAATCGATACCGTTCGGGCTGGACCAGTTCCGTGCCGCCTTTGAGCCGATTGCCCGCGAGTTCAACATGAATTGGCACATTGCTGATTCCGCGCGCCCCAAGCGGGTTATCCTGATGTGCAGCAAGGAATCACACTGCCTGGCCGATCTGTTGCACCGTTGGCACAGCAAAGAGCTCAACTGCGAGATCGTTGCGGTGATTTCCAACCACGATGATCTGCGCCGTATGGTGGAGTGGCACGAGATTCCTTACCACCATGTGCCGGTGAGCAAAGAGAACAAGGCTGAGGCCTTCGCCCATATCGACGAGCTGTTCCAGCAATACGAAACCGACGTGGTGGTGCTGGCCCGTTACATGCAGATTCTGCCTGCCGAGCTGTGCGGAAAGTACTCCGGCAAGGTGATCAATATTCACCACAGCTTCCTGCCATCTTTCGCCGGTGCCCGTCCCTACCATCAGGCCTATAGCCGGGGTGTGAAGCTGATTGGTGCCACCTGCCACTATGTCACCGAGGATCTGGACGAGGGTCCGATCATCGAGCAGGACGTCATCCGGATCAGTCACAGCGACTCCATCGAAGACATGGTTCGCCTGGGCAAGGATGTGGAAAAGAACGTGCTGGCCCGGGGCCTGCGGTCCCACATTGAAGACCGAGTGATTACCTACGAAAACAAGACCGTGGTGTTTGATTAAGGCTTTACCACAGTTGCCCCTGGCGGGGGTGGTCTGTGGTATGCTTGGCGGCTTGTTGAAGAATAAAGACGGGGCCCGGAAAAGGCCCCGGAACGACTTCCAGATAACGCAAAGGAACCTTTCTCGATGGGTGAGTTAGCCAAAGAGATCCTGCCGGTCAATATTGAAGACGAGTTGAAACAGTCCTACCTCGATTACGCCATGAGCGTTATCGTTGGCCGGGCATTACCCGATGTCCGGGACGGCCTGAAGCCGGTACACCGCCGGGTGCTGTTCGCCATGTCCGAGTTGGGTAACGACTGGAACAAGGCCTACAAGAAGTCTGCCCGTGTGGTGGGTGACGTTATCGGTAAATATCACCCCCACGGTGACTCTGCGGTATACGACACCATCGTTCGAATGGCTCAGCCATTCTCCCTGCGCTACCCTCTGGTAGACGGCCAGGGTAACTTCGGTTCCATCGACGGCGACAATGCCGCCGCCATGCGTTACACCGAAATCCGCATGGAGAAGATCGCCCATTCGCTGCTGGCGGATCTCGACAAGGAAACCGTCGATTACGTAGACAACTACGACGGCACCGAACGTATTCCGGAAGTTCTGCCGACCCGTGTGCCCAATTTGCTGGTAAACGGTTCCTCCGGTATTGCCGTGGGTATGGCCACCAATATTCCGCCCCACAACCTGACGGAAGTGGTGAACGGCTGCCTGGCACTGATCGATAACCCGGATCTCACGGTCGATGAGCTGATGGAATTCATCCCGGGCCCGGACTTCCCCACCCAGGGCATCATCAATGGCCGTGCCGGTATCGTGGAAGCATACCGCACAGGACGTGGCCGCATTTATATCCGTGCCCGCCACGAGATTGAGCAGGACAAGAAGACCGGCCGCGAATCCATCATCATCACCGAGCTGCCTTACCAGCTGAACAAGGCCCGTCTGATCGAGAAGATCGCGGAACTGGTGAAGGAAAAGCGCCTGGAAGGTATCTCTGAGCTGCGTGATGAATCGAACAAGGAAGGTATCCGGGTTGTGATCGAATTGCGTCGGGGCGAGAACCCGGATGTGATCATCAACAATCTGTTCGCCCAGACTCAGCTGGAAACCGTGTTCGGTATCAACATGGTGGCGCTGATCAACGGCGAGCCCAAGACCCTGAACCTGAAAGAAATGCTCGATGCGTTTGTGCGCCATCGTCGGGAAGTGGTCACCCGCCGCACTATTTATGAGCTGCGCAAGGCTCGTGAGCGGGGCCATATTCTGGAAGGTCTCACCGTTGCCCTGGCCAACATTGATGAAATCATCGAGTTGATCAAACAGTCGCCCTCTGCTGCAGAAGCGAAAGAAAAGCTGATGGACAAGGGCTGGGCACCTGGCGACGTACTCGCCATGCTGGAGCGTGCCGGCGAGGATGCTTGTCGTCCGGACGACCTGCCCGAGATCTATGGCCTGCGAGACGGCCTGTACCACTTGTCGCCGGAGCAGGCCCAGGCGATTCTGGATCTGCGACTGCACCGCCTGACCGGTCTGGAAACCGAAAAGCTCCAGAACGAGTACAAGGAAATCCTGGAGAAGATTGCCGATCTGCTGGATATCCTGGGCGACCCCGAGCGTCTGATGCAGGTGATTCGTGACGAACTGGCAGAAATTGTCAGCCAGTATGGCGATGAGCGCCGTACCGAGATCACCAGCTCCCGTCGCGACCTGACCATCGCAGACCTGATCGACGAAGAAGATCTGGTGGTGACTATTTCCCACAGTGGCTATGCCAAGACCCAGGCCGTTGAGGATTACCAGGCCCAGCGCCGTGGTGGCCGGGGTAAAGCGGCAACGTCGATGAAGGACGAAGACTTTATCGAGAAGCTGCTGGTTGCGAATTCCCACGACACCATTCTGTGCTTCTCCAACAAGGGTAAGGTGTACTGGCTGCGGGTGTTCGAGATTCCCCGCGGCAGCCGTGGCTCCCGTGGTCGCCCCATGGTCAACATCCTGCCGCTGGACGAAGGAGAGCGCATTACTACCTTCCTGCCGGTACGTGATTACCCGGAAGACCAGTTTGTGCTGATGGCCACCTCGGCCGGTGTGGTCAAGAAGACACCGCTGCCGAACTTCTCGCGCCCACGCAGCAGTGGCCTGATTGCCTTGAATCTCGATGAGGGTGACACCCTGATTGGTGCCGCCATTACCGATGGTTCTGCCGAAGTGATGCTGTTCTCCAGTGCCGGTAAAGCGGTGCGCTTCCAGGAAGAGCAGGTTCGCCCGATGAGCAGGACGGCTCGTGGTGTCCGCGGTATCAAGATGCCGGAAGGCCACCATGTCGTGTCCCTGATCATTCCGCAGGAAGGCGGTGTGATTCTGACGGCCAGTGAGCATGGTTATGGCAAGCGCACGGCCATTGATGAATTCCCGGCCTACAGCCGTGGCAGCCAGGGCGTTATCGCCATGCAGTGCTCCGAGCGAAACGGTAATCTGGTGACTGCGCTGCAACTGTTTGATGGCGACCAGATGATGCTGATCTCCGACAAGGGCACACTGGTGCGTACCCGCACTGATGAGGTGTCGGTACTGAGCCGGAATACCCAGGGCGTGCGTCTGATCCGTCTGGCCCAGGAAGATGAGCGCCTGGTGGGTGTGGAGCGGATTGCAGAATCCGATGATGAAGAAGAAGTGGAAGGCGAGGAAACCGAAGAATGAGCAGGGCGTTCAATTTCTGTGCTGGTCCGGCCACCTTGCCGGAAGCTGTGCTGAAGCAGGCCCAGAGCGAAATGCTCGATTGGCGCGGCACCGGCATGTCGGTGATGGAGATGAGTCATCGCAGCGATGAGTTTGTTGCCATTGCAGAAGCGGCTGAGAAGGATCTCCGTGAATTGGCCGGTATTTCAGATGATTACGCCGTACTCTTCATGCAGGGTGGAGCTTCCAGTCAGTTCTCGACCATTCCGCTGAATCTGCTTGGTGACAAGGCCTCGGCTGATTATGTGAATACCGGCATCTGGTCGAAAAAGGCCATTGCCGAAGCCAAGCGCTACGGTAATGTGAATGTGGTTGCGAGCTCTGAAGACAGCGGGTTTACCACCATTCCGGATCAGTCCGCCTGGAACACCAGCGCCGATGCCGCTTACCTGCATTACACGCCGAACGAAACCATCGGTGGTCTGGAATACGATTTTATTCCGGACAGTGGCAATGTGCCGCTGGTGGCGGATATGTCTTCCACCATGCTGTCCCGGCCGCTGGATATCAGCAAATTCGGTCTGATCTATGCCGGCGCCCAGAAGAACATCGGCCCCTCGGGCCTGGTGGTGGTAATTATCCGTAAGGATCTCCTGGGTAAGGCCCGGAAAGAGACGCCGACCATGATGAACTATCAGGTCATCTCCGATAACGGCTCCATGTACAACACCCCGGCGACCTATTCCTGGTACCTGTCCGGGCTGGTGTTCAAGTGGCTGAAAGAGCAGGGCGGTGTTCAAGCCATGGGCGAGATGAACGCCCGGAAAGCAAAGAAGCTGTATGGTTTCATTGATGGCAACGATTTCTACGCCAACCCCATTGAACCACGCTTCCGCTCCTGGATGAACGTACCGTTCACTCTGGCCGATGATGCGCTTAATGCTGAATTTCTGAAAGGCGCTGAAGTCCGGCATCTGCTCAACCTGCAGGGCCACCGTTCGGTCGGTGGTATGCGTGCCAGCATCTACAACGCCATGCCGGAAGAAGGTGTCGACGCACTGATCGACTACATGGCGGAATTTGCGAAGGAGCGGGGCTGATCATGACGGATGAGAAGACCCGCCTGGGGGAATTAAGGGAGGAGATCGACGCCCTCGATCAGCAGATCATGGAGCTGATCAGTGCCCGGGCGAAATGTGCGCAGGAAGTGGCCCATGTCAAATTGGCGGCCAATCCCGGTGAGGATGTATTCTTTTACCGGCCTGAGCGCGAAGCTCAGGTGTTGCGCCGGATCAAGGAAAAGAATCCGGGGCCTTTGCCCGCTGAAGAGATGGCGCGGCTGTTCCGTGAGATCATGTCGGCTTGCCTGGCGCTGGAAAAGCCCATGCATATTGCCTTCCTGGGCCCGGTAGGCACCTTCACCCAGGCGGCGGCGCTCAAACACTTCGGCCACTCTGTCGTCAGCGTGCCGCTGCCTGCGATTGATGCGGTATTCCGCGAGGTAGAATCCGGTGCGGCGCATTACGGTGTGGTGCCGGTTGAGAATTCCACTGAGGGTATGATCAATCACACCCTCGATATGTTCATGTCTTCGCCGTTGAAAATCTGCGGTGAGGTGCAGCTTCGCATTCATCATCATCTGCTGGTATCGCCGAAGCACAAGGATGAGGAAATTACCCGCATCTATTCCCATCAACAGTCGTTCGCCCAGTGCCGGCAGTGGCTGGATACACATCGCTACGGTATTGAGCGTATTACCGTTTCCAGCAATGCCGAGGCGGCGCGCCGTGCGGCTGAAGAGCCGGGTGCGGCGGCGATTGCCGGAGATATGGCGGCGGAGCTGTACGGACTGGAAAAGCTGGCTAACAGCATTGAGGATCGCCCGGACAATACCACCCGCTTCCTGATCATTGGGCGGGAGGAGGTGCCGGCCAGTGGCCAGGACAAGTCCTCGATTCTGGTCTCCATGCGCAACAAGCCGGGCGCTTTGTACCAGCTGCTTGAGCCGTTCCATCGTCACGGCATCAGTCTGACACGGATTGAAACGCGGCCTTCGCCCAGTGGCACCTGGGCTTATGTTTTCTACATTGATTTCGAAGGTCACATGCAGGATGACAGGATCAGCAAGGTACTGGCTGAAATTGATGAAGAAGCCGTGGAGCTGAAGCGCCTGGGGTCCTATCCCATCGGCGTACTTTGATTTCGAATGTCGATCCTGAGGAGAGTTCAATGTCAGTGGATTACCAGAGTCTTGCGGTAAAAGGTGTTCAGGCTCTGTCTCCGTACCAGCCCGGAAAGCCGATTGAAGAGCTGGCCCGGGAGCTGGGATTGAATCCGTCGGAGATCATCAAGCTGGCCAGCAATGAGAACCCGCTTGGGCCGAGTGAGAAAGCGTTATCGGCCGCCCGAAATGCCCTCGACGAAATGTGCCTGTACCCGGACGGCAATGGCTTTGATCTGAAGCAGGCTCTGGCCCGTCGCTTTGGCGTGGAAATGAGCCAGATCACCCTCGGGAATGGTTCCAACGATGTGCTGGAAGTCATTGCCCGGTGTTTCGCCGACTCTGATAGCGAAGTGGTGTTTTCCCAGTATGCCTTCGCAGTATACCCGCTGGTAACCCAGGCGATTGGCGCCCGAGGTGTGGCGGTGCCTGCAAAGGACTGGGGGCATGATCTGGATGCCATGGCCGATGCGGTGAGCGAGCGCACCAAGCTGGTGTTTGTTGCTAATCCGAATAATCCCACCGGTACCGTGCACACCGCCGATGCGATTGAAGCGTTTCTGGATCGTATCCCTGAACAGGTTCTGGTTGTGCTGGATGAAGCCTACTGCGAATACCTTGTTGGTGACGAGTACCCGGATGGTATTCGGCTGCTGGAAAAATACCCGAACCTGATTGTCTGCCGCACCTTTTCCAAGGCGTGGGGGCTTGCAGCCCTGCGAGTGGGCTACAGCATCAGTTCTCCGGCCATTGCTGACATCCTGAACCGGGTTCGCCAGCCATTCAATGTCGATACCGTTGCCCTGGCGGCGGCCACAGCTGTTCTTGAGGATGAAGCCTATCTGCAGAAATCCCGGGAGGTGAACGAAGCCGGCCTGCAACAACTGGCGGAAGGCTTCGATCGCATGGGGCTATCCTACATCCCTTCGGCGGGCAACTTCATTACCGTGGAAGTGGGTGAGCCAGCTGCCGGTATCTATCAGGCCTTGTTGGCCCATGGCGTGATTGTTCGGCCCGTCGCTGGTTATGGTATGCCCCGGCATCTGCGTGTATCGGTCGGCCTTCCGCAAGAAAATGAACGTTTTCTCGATGCGCTGGCTGAGGCGTTGGCGTCAGCAGGGCTGGGGGCGTGAAGTGACAGTACCGAGTGCGCCTTTTCGTCGGGTTGCGGTTATCGGCCTGGGGCTGATAGGCGGTTCTCTGGCCAGCGCCATACGCACGCAACGGCTTGCGGGAACGGTGACCGGTTTTGATACCCGCCAGGATGAACTGGCTCTCGGCGTTGAACTGGGTGTAATTGACGAGGCTGCGGATTCCATTGAGCAGGCCGTAAAGGGCAGTGATCTGGTGGTGTTGGCCGTTCCGGTGCGAGCCACCCGTGCGGTGCTGGAACAAATTCGGCCCGTCATCGAAGAGAGCGCCATTCTCTCTGATGTGGGCAGTACCAAGTCCAGTTTTGTTGCCGATGTGGAGGCGGTATTCGGAGAGTTGCCGTCCTGGGTAATACCCGGCCATCCCATCGCCGGTTCCGAAAAGAGCGGCATCCGTGCGGCCCGGCCCGATCTCTTTGCCAATCACAAGGTAATCCTGACGCCGGCGCAAAATGCCGACCAGGACGGCCTGAATCGTTTGCGGACCGTCTGGGAAGGTGCCGGTGCGACCGTGCTTACCATGTCGGTGGGGTATCACGATGAGGTGCTCGCGGCCACCAGCCATTTACCCCACCTGATCGCTTTTTCGCTGGTAGACACTCTGGCGGGCGAAGATGAGAATATGGATATCTTCCGCTATGCCGCAGGTGGGTTCCGTGATTTTACCCGGATTGCCGCAAGTGATCCGGTGATGTGGCACGACATTTTTCTCTCCAACCGGGATGCCGTACTCCGGGTAATAGACCATTTTACCGAAGATCTGGATCAACTCCGCGCTGCCATTGCCTGCGGCGATGGTGCCACGTTGCTCAGGGTTTTCAGCCGTGCCAAGGCGGCGCGGGAACATTTTTCCAAAATGCTTTCAGGACAGGCGTACGTGACTAACAACAGCGATAAACAGGTGACTTTCCAAATGCAGCCGGGCGGCACCGTGATAGGTGACATCCGGGTTCCGGGCGACAAATCCATGTCTCACCGTTCCATCATGCTCGGTGCCCTGGCTGAGGGGACAACCGAAGTGAAGGGCTTTCTGGAGGGGGAGGACAGTCTTGCCACCCTGCAGGCGTTCCGGGATATGGGCGTTACTATCGAAGGTCCGGATGACGGCTTTGTGCGCATTCACGGCGTCGGTATGAAAGGCCTCCAGGCGCCCCGTGGCCCGTTGTATCTGGGCAACTCGGGTACGGCCATGCGCCTGTTTGCCGGATTGCTGGCCGCTCAGCCCTTCGATTCTGAGCTCACGGGCGATGTCAGTTTGTCAAAGCGGCCTATGGGGCGCGTGGCAGATCCGCTGCGTGCCATGGGAGCGGTCATCGACACCGGTGAAGGTGGTCGGCCGCCGTTGAAGATTCGAGGTGGACATGCGCTCACGGGCATTCATTACGAAATGCCGGTAGCCAGTGCCCAGGTGAAATCCTGTCTGCTGCTGGCGGGACTCTACGCTGAGGGTGTTACCTCGGTGACCGAGCCGGCGCCAACCCGGGATCATACCGAGCGCATGCTGGAAGGCTTCGGCTACCACGTTCATCGGGACGGAGCGACTGCCAGTGTCACCGGTGGAGGCAAGCTGTCTGCCTGTGCCATTGATGTGCCGGCTGATATTTCCTCGGCCGCGTTTTTCCTGGTGGCGGCCAGTATTGCCGAAGGTTCCGACCTGACGCTTCGCCATGTCGGCATGAACCCCACCCGTGTGGGCGTAATCAATATCCTGAAACAGATGGGCGCCAGCATTGAGGTGCTCAATGAGAAGGTCATTGGTGGAGAGCCGGTAGCTGATCTCAGGGTGCGGTCAGCCGATCTGAAAGGCATCGACATTCCCGAGGAGCAGGTGCCACTGGCCATTGACGAGTTCCCGGTCCTGTTTATCGCCGCTGCCTGCGCGGACGGGCGCACTGTTTTGCGCGGCGCCGAGGAGCTTCGGGTGAAAGAGAGTGACCGGATTCAGGTAATGGCGGATGGTCTTAAGGCTCTGGGCGTGGAAACCATCGTGACCCCGGACGGCATCATTATAGATGGAGGCCAGGAAATAGGCGGCGGTACCGTGGAAAGTCATGGTGATCATCGCATTTCCATGTCGTTTGCGGTGGCATCATTGCGCGCAACCGGACCTATCCGGATCAACGATTGCGCCAACGTGGCCACATCGTTCCCGGGTTTTGTTGATCTGGCATTGCAGACAGGTATTCGAATTAACGCAGAAGGTAGTGATTGATGAGTGATAGCAAGGCACCGGTAATTACGGTTGACGGCCCTGGCGGTTCTGGCAAGGGTACCGTTACCCAGATGTTGGCCCGCAAACTGGGCTGGCATCTGCTCGACAGTGGTGCCTTGTATCGGCTGACGGCCCTGGCAGCTGCCCGCCAGGGGGTTGCGCTGGACGACGAGCCGGCACTGGTTCGGGTTGCCGCAGGGCTCGATGTTGCGTTCATGCCGACGCCTCCGGGTGAGCCCGCGAAGGTTCTGTTGGCCGGGGAAGACGTTACCTCCGAGATCCGCACCGAGACCTGTGGTGATAACGCGTCAAAAGTCGCCGTCATGCAACCGGTGCGCGATGCCTTGTTGCAGCGCCAGCGCGATTTCAGGGTGGCGCCCGGGCTGGTGGCCGATGGCCGCGATATGGGTACGGTGGTCTTTCCGGATGCACCGGTCAAAATCTTCCTGACCGCCAGTGCCGAGGAGCGGGCCCGCAGGCGCTACAATCAGTTGAAGGAAGCAGGTGTCGATGTTAACATTGACGCCCTTTTAGAGGAGATACGGGTTCGTGATGAGCGGGATATGAACCGTTCGGCGGCCCCCCTCAAGCCTGCGGATGATGCGCAAGTCATTGATTCTACGGGTTTGAGTATCGAAGAGGTGTTAGACAGGTGTATGGCCGCAGCAGGTCAGGCCTGACTACACCTTTTTGTCGTTGAAATGCCGGAACAGCGTACTCTGCCAGCCGCTGGCTGATTCCGGACATCGTTAACAGACCGTGTTGCTGGTGACACGGAGCACACTTGCGTTGATCATATAGGGCACATAATGAGCGAGAGCTTTGCGGATCTTTTTGAAGAAAGTCTAAAAGAAATTGACATGCAACCGGGTTCCATCGTCCAGGGAACCGTAGTTGACGTCGACAACGACTGGGTCACCGTTAACGCCGGACTGAAGTCCGAGGGCGTTATCCCCGCCTCCCAGTTCCTGAACGAAAAAGGCGAGTTGGAAGTAGCTGTCGGCGATGTTGTCGATGTGGCTCTCGATGCAGTTGAAGACGGTTTCGGTGAAACCCGTCTGTCCCGTGAAAAGGCCAAGCGCGCTGAAGCGTGGAAGGTTCTCGAGAAGTCCTTCGAAGCTGAGGAAGTGGTCAAGGGTATTATCAATGGCAAGGTCAAAGGTGGTTTCACTGTTGATCTGGCCGGCATCCGTGCCTTCCTGCCGGGTTCCCTGGTAGACGTTCGTCCGGTTCGCGACACTGCGCACCTGGAGAACAAAGAGCTTGAATTCAAGGTTATCAAGCTGGACCAGAAGCGTAACAACGTGGTTGTTTCCCGCCGCGCCGTTCTGGAAGCTGAAAACAGCGAGCAGCGTGAAGCTCTGCTGGAAACCCTGACCGAAGGTCTGGAAATCAAGGGTATCGTCAAGAACCTGACCGACTACGGTGCATTCGTAGACCTGGGTGGTGTTGACGGCCTGCTGCACATCACTGATATGGCCTGGAAGCGCATCAAGCATCCGAGCGAAATCGTGAATGTGGGCGACGAAATCAATGTTAAAGTCCTGAAGTTTGACCGTGAGCGCAACCGTGTGTCTCTGGGTCTGAAGCAGCTGGGCGAAGATCCCTGGGTCGACATCAAAGGTCGTTACCCGGAAGGTTCCAAGGTTACTGCTCGCGTAACCAACCTGACCGACTACGGCTGCTTTGCCGAGCTGGAAGAGGGTGTTGAAGGTCTGGTCCACGTATCCGAAATGGATTGGACCAACAAGAACATCCATCCGTCCAAGGTTGTTCAGGTAGGTGACGAAGTAGAAGTGATGATCCTGGATATTGACGAAGAGCGTCGTCGTATCTCTCTGGGCATCAAGCAGTGCGTTGCCAACCCGTGGGAAGATTTCTCCAGCAACTTCAACAAGGGCGACCGTATCTCCGGCAAGATCAAGTCCATCACGGACTTCGGTATCTTCATCGGCCTGGACGGTGGCATCGATGGTCTGGTTCACCTGTCTGACATCAGCTGGAACGAGACTGGCGAAGAAGCCGTTCGCGAATACAAGAAGGGCGACGAAGTTGAAACCGTTATCCTGTCTGTTGATCCAGAGCGTGAGCGCATCTCCCTGGGCATCAAACAGCTGGAAAGCGATCCGTTTGCCGAGTTCGTTCAGCTGAACGACAAGGGCTCCATCGTTAAGGGCACCGTATCTGCGGTTGACGCCAAAGGCGCCACCATTGCCCTGAACGAAGAAGTTGAAGCGGTACTGAAAGCCTCTGAAATCAGCCGTGACCGCGTAGAAGACGCGCGTAACGTTCTGAAGGAAGGCGAAGAAGTTGAAGCGAAGATCATCAGCATCGATCGCAAAAACCGCGTGATCAACCTGTCTGTCAAGTCCAAAGACGTTGAGGACGACAAGCAGGCCCTGGAAAACGTACGCAGTAAGGCTGCAGAATCCTCAGGTGCCACCACTATCGGTGACCTGATCAAGGAGCAGATGCAGCAGCAGAACGCTAACAAGGACTAAGTTTCCGGTTGGTGTCAAAAAAACGGGCTCTAAGAGCCCGTTTTTTTTGTGTTTTTTTCTGGTTTGGCTAAACTAGAGGCATTGGGACCCGGTAATTTGCTGCGGAATAATAACGACAGAGGGAAAAGCCTCATGACGAAGTCCGAACTGGTTGAACTGATCGCTTCGAAGCAGACTCAGCTCTCCGTAAAGGATGTTGAGCTCGCGGTGAAAAGCATCATCGAGCATATGTCTCAGTCCCTTGCCGACGGCCAGCGAATTGAGATCCGTGGATTTGGCAGTTTTTCCCTGCATCATCGGGCTGCCCGCACCGGACGTAACCCGAAAACCGGAGACGCCGTGCAACTGCCAGCCAAGTTTGTGCCGCACTTCAAGCCCGGCAAAGAGCTGCGAGAGCAGGTCAACGACAGCATGAAAAAAGGTTTCTGAGGCCCCGAGAAGGCAATTAACACACGAAACCTCACATACCGGGCATCTGACCCGTTGGGAGCGCTTAAGACATGGCAGGACTGCGGAAGATCCTAATTAACTTGCTGGTTCTGGTTCTGATTCTTCTGGCGCTGGTGTTTTCCCTGAATAATCAGATGGCGGTCTCGCTCAACTTCCTGTTGTTCGAAACCCAGCCCCATGGCGTTGCTGTCTGGATCATCATGGCGTTTGTGATTGGTGCACTGGTTGGGGTGCTTGTGACTACCATGGCTACCGTCCGGACGTCTGTATCGCGCCGTCATCTGCAGAAGCGTCTTGAGCGGACAGAGCACGCACTCGAAAAATCCAGGGCACAAAACGACCGGGCACTTTGATGGACATGCTGTTTCAGTGGCTGCTTCTGACGGCGGCCGTTGCCGCTGGCTGGGCTGTAGGTCGATACGGAAACCGCTCTGGCCGCGCCTCCCGAGCCATTATGGACGAGGATTCCGTTCGGGACCGTCTGCAGTTTCTCTTTACCAACTACTCTGATCAGGCTGTCGAGAACTTCGTTCAATCCCTTGCCGTCAACAAAGACACCGTCAGCTTGCATCTCTCCATTGGCAGCCATTTCCGGAATAAGGGAGAGACAGACCGCGCCATTCTGATTCACCAGAATCTTCTTGCCAGGCCTGAGCTCCCGGCCCGTTATTCGCCCCAGGTTACCCAGGAACTGGCAATGGACTATCTGAATGCCGGATTGCTCGACCGGGCCGAAGCATTGTTTCACCAGTTGATGGGCGACCGCGAGTACGGGCGCCGCTCAGCCATTGCGTTGATTGAGCTCTATCAGCAGGAGAGAGAGTGGGAGAAGGCGGCCCAGGTGGCAAAAACCCTCACTCGTGGTGATGCGGATCCTGCTACCTTCAAAGCGCTGGCCTACATTACCTGCGAATTGTCTGATGGCGCCCTGAGCCGTAACGACGACCGCTGGACAGCGCAGAAGCTGGCGAAAGAAGCGCTGGATTACGACCGCTCCTGTGTGCGGGCAACCCTGCTGCTGATGAAGCTCCAGATTCGGCAGGGCAATTTTCGGGAGGCGGCAAACCAGTCCCTGAAAATTTTCGACCAGAATCCGGAGTTCGGTCCGGAAGCGATAGACCGATTGATGAAGCTGGAGCGTGAGCATGGTGATGTTTCACGCCTTTATAAAAAGCTTCGTAAGCTCTATGAGCAGTATCCCAGTACCAGCCTGCTGCTGGCCCTGGTGGAGTCAGTTGAGCGTTCCTCCGGCCGGCCGGCGGCCATTGATCTACTGCGCATGGAGCTCGAGACCAGGCCCTCCGTGCGAGGGCTTTTGCGGTTGGTGGAGATGGCGGGCTATGAAAAAGGCATGACCACCGATGAGGGGCGCCTTGTCAGCAGAATAGGGCACCTGATTCTCGCAAACCGCCCGGTCTACCGTTGCGTAAGCTGCGGATTCTCCGGCCAACAGTTACACTGGCTGTGCCCAAGCTGCAAACAGTGGGAAACCGTGCGTCCCATTCAGGGCGTAGAGGCGGAATAACCTCGCTTTGACCCATCCCGATTACCTTTCTACCCAGGAACCTGAACGTGCAAAACCTGAACGACCCGAAAATCATCGTCGCGCTCGACTTTCCTTCCCAGAATCCCGCCTTGGCCCTGGCTGATCAGCTTGATCCGGCAAAATGCCGCCTGAAAGTGGGCAAGGAGCTGTTTACGCGCTCAGGCCCGGATCTGGTAAAAGCGCTCCAGAGTCGCGGGTTTGATATTTTCCTGGATCTGAAATTTCACGATATCCCTAATACCACCTCGGCCGCGGTGGTCGCAGCTGCGGAACTGGGCGTGTGGATGGTGAATGTGCATGCCTCAGGCGGCGAGAAGATGATGGTGGCCTGCCGTGAACGCCTGGAAGCGTTCGGCAATGACCGCCCGCTCCTGATTGCGGTCACTGTATTGACCAGCATGTCTGACGAGGACCTTGCTGGTATCGGTATTACCGGTTCGGCAGAAGCCCATGTTTCCCGTCTGGCAACCCTGACCAAAAACAGCGGCCTGGACGGCGTGGTTTGCTCGGCTCAGGAAGCCCCGCGTCTGAAAGCGGAGCAGGGTAGTGACTTCCAGTTGATCACACCGGGAATCCGGCCGCTGACCGCAGACAAAGGCGACCAGCAACGCATTATGACCCCGGTTGATGCTCTCAAGGCGGGTTCCGACTACCTCGTCATTGGCCGGCCCATCACCCAGGCGCCTGACCCTCTGGCTGCTTTAGAGGCCATTCACGCTGAGGTCGCGGCGGTCTAGCTTTGTCCCGGTTACGGGTCCTGTCCCTAGCCTTCCGGGTTAGCGGGTAGGGCACGGACGGGTGTCGCTCCCGAAAACCGCTACAAGCACATCCATGTGCGCTTCTCTCCGGCCATCCATGGCCTCCGACATTTTCGGGAGCGACACCCGTCCGTGCCCGGCAGGCGATTATCCGAATACGAGGTCTAACGAAAAAAGCCCGCTAATTCAGAGAACTAGCGGGCTTTCGAAATAGTGGCTCCCCGAGCTGGGCTCGAACCAGCGACAAACGGATTAACAGTCCGTTGCTCTACCAACTGAGCTATCGGGGAACGTCGTCGTGTGACGAGGCGCGTATATTATGTTGGCCATACCGCCCCGTCAACCCCTCAGCTTAAAATTTTAGCCAAGAGCCTTCTGCAAACGCTCGACCGCCTTCTGCAGGTTATCCATGCTGGTGGCAAAGCTCAGCCGCATGTGCCCCGGGCAGCCAAACGCAGAGCCCGGAACCAGAGCCACGCCGGCCTCGGTCAGCAGCTTCTCGGCGAATTCCACATCGGTGCTCACGCCGTCAGTGGCATCGATTGCACCCTGGAAGCTCGGGAAGACATAAAACGTGCCGTCGCCGTTCAGGCAGTCCACACCAGGCAGCTTGTTCAGGGCCGCTACCAGCCAGTCGTGGCGTTCCCTGAAAGCCTTGACCATCTCGCCCACGCACGCCTGATCTCCATCCAGAGCGGCTGTTGCGGCGGCCTGGGAGATAGAGCAGGGGTTCGAGGTGCTCTGGGACTGGATCTTCTTCATGGCACCGATGATTTTTGCCGGGCCAGCGGCATAGCCGATACGCCAGCCAGTCATGGAGTAGGCCTTGGAGACACCGTTCAGTACGAAGGTGCGGTCATACAGCTCCGGGCAAGCGTTCAGGATGTTGCAGAACGGCTTGCCAGTCCACAGGATCGGCTCGTACATATCGTCGGTGGCAATCATGATGTTCGGGTGCTTTTTAAGCACCTCACCGATGGCCTGCAGCTCTTCCATGGTGTAAGCCATGCCACTGGGGTTGGACGGGCTGTTGATCACGAACAGGCGGGTGCGCTCAGTAATGGCGTTTTCCAGCTGTTCCGGCGTGATCTTGAAGCGAGTCTCTGCGGTGGTTTCGATGATCACCGGTTTGCCTTCGGCCACCAGCACCATATCCGGGTAGGAAACCCAGTAGGGTGCGGGAATGATGGCCTCGTCGCCTTCATTCAGTGTCGCCAGGGCGAGGTTGAAAAAGCTCTGTTTGCCACCACTGCTTACCAGTATCTGGTTGGCTTCGTATTCCAGGCCGTTGTCCCGTTTGAACTTCGCAATAATCGCTTTCTTCAGCGCGGGCGTACCATCCACGGCGGTGTACTTGGTCTGGCCGTTGTTGATGGCGTCGATAGCCGCCTGTTTGATGTGATCGGGGGTGTCGAAGTCAGGCTCGCCAGCACCGAGGCCGATAATATCCTGGCCGGCCGCACGGAGTTCAGCGGCTTTATTGGTAACTGCGAGGGTGGGGGAAGGCTTGATCGCCTGTACTCGGCTGGAAAGTTGAAGGTCCAAACTTGAGCTCCTTAAAGCTGCGTCTTATTGGGCTGCGATCGGCCGGGCAACTGGAGCCAAAGTTACTGGCTGATTTTTCACCCAGCCGTCGATCGCACAGATGGTATCATGAAGCTGCCAGAACGCTAAATTTCTTGAGGATGCGACGCAAATATTCCGTCGTTTCCGGTGTCCGGAGGTTAAAACGCCAGATATGGCCAACAAAGCATCCAGTGCGAGGGAAGGGGCTTTTCGCGTCGATTCGCCCTACCAACCTGCAGGTGACCAGCCCAAAGCGATTGCGGGACTGGTTGACGGCATTGAATCCGGGCTTGCCCATCAAACCCTGCTCGGGGTAACCGGTTCTGGCAAGACTTTCACCATTGCCAATGTGGTTCAGCAGGTCCAGCGGCCAACCATCATTATGGCCCATAACAAGACCCTGGCGGCGCAGCTCTATGGCGAGTTCAAGGAGTTCTTCCCCGATAACGCAGTGGAGTACTTCGTCTCCTACTACGATTACTACCAGCCGGAGGCCTACGTACCGTCTTCCGATACCTTTATCGAAAAAGACGCCTCCATCAATGAGCACATTGAGCAGATGCGGCTGTCGGCCACCAAGGCTTTGCTGGAGCGCCCGGATGCCATCATTGTCGCGACGGTTTCTTCCATCTACGGTCTGGGTGATCCGCAATCCTATCTGAAAATGATGCTGCACCTGGACCGGGGTGACCAGATGGATCAACGGTATATCCTGCGGCGGCTGGCCGAACTGCAGTACACCCGCAATGACATCGAGTTCCATCGCGCCAATTATCGGGTGCGGGGCGATGTCATTGATGTCTTCCCGGCAGAATCCGAGAAGGAAGCCATTCGCATCGAACTGTTCGATGATGAAGTGGAGAACCTGAGCTATTTTGACCCGCTTACCGGAGAGGTGCTCAGGCGGGTGCCGCGCGTGACCATTTACCCGAAGTCCCACTATGTCACCCCCCGGCAGACCGTGCTGGATGCGGTCGAGCACATCAAGCAGGAGCTTGATGTTCGGCTGCAGCAGTTGAGGGATAACAACCGGCTGGTGGAAGCTCAGCGGCTGGAGGAGCGTACCCGCTACGACATCGAGATGATGCTGGAGCTCGGTTACTGCAATGGTATCGAGAACTACTCCCGCTATCTCTCCGGGCGGAATCCCGGTGAAGCGCCACCCACGCTGTTTGACTACCTGCCACCCAACGCTTTGCTGGTAGTGGACGAGTCCCACGTGACCATTCCGCAGATTGGCGCCATGTACAAAGGGGACCGGTCCCGCAAGGAAACCCTGGTGGAGTACGGTTTCCGTCTGCCATCAGCACTGGACAACCGCCCCATGCGGTTTGAGGAGTGGGAGCGAATTGCGCCCCAGATGATCTTTGTTTCGGCCACCCCGGGGAATTATGAGGCCGAGCATGCTGGCCAGGTGGTGGAGCAGGTGGTACGACCGACTGGGCTGCTGGACCCGGAGATTGAGGTTCGGCCCGCGTCTACCCAGGTGGATGATCTGCTGTCTGAGATTCACCAGCGCGTGGAGGTGAATGAGCGGGTGCTGGTCACAACACTTACCAAGCGCATGGCCGAGGATCTGACCGACTTCCTGATGGAGCACGACATTCGCGTGCGTTATCTGCATTCGGACATTGATACCGTAGAGCGAGTGGAGATTATTCGGGATCTGCGGCGGGGCGAGTTTGACGTGCTGGTGGGCATCAACCTGCTTCGGGAGGGGCTGGATATGCCGGAAGTGTCACTGGTGGCAATACTGGATGCGGATAAAGAAGGCTTCCTGCGCTCAGAGCGTTCGCTCATACAGACCGTTGGTCGGGCCGCCCGTAACGTGAACGGCAAGGCCATTCTGTATGGCGACAGGATCACCGGTTCCATGCAGCGGGCCATTGATGAGACCGAGCGTCGTCGTGCCAAGCAGATGGCACACAACGAGGAGCATGGTATTACCCCCACCGGTCTTAACAAGAAGATCGCGGATATTATGGAGGGTGCCGCGGGCGGCGGCGGTCGTGGCCGGCGCAAAGCGGAGCGTCCCGGGCAGAAGGCTGCTGAAGAAGCCGAGGATTATCGCGTAAAGGTAGGCAATCGCTCGCCGGAAGATGTCCTCAAGGAAGTGGCGAAACTGGAAGACGAGATGTACAAAGCCGCCGCGGATCTGGATTTCGAGACCGCGGCGCGCCTGCGGGATCAGATTTCGGAACTGAAGGAAGCGGCCCTGCGGACCGGCTGATCAGTGGCGTTTGGGGCCGACAATCACTGCCGCCTGCAGGGGCTGGTTGCGGCCATAGCGCGACATCTTGTCGAATACCCGTCGGTCGATGGGCAGGTATTGCTTGTCGGCCACGGTTTCCCCTTCCTCGGTATCGATTTCCGGGTCATGCAGGTACACGAAATCCTCGTCGATGGCACATACGGTTACCCAGTGCGGCACCCGGCTCCGGTTCAGTTGCCAGGTGCTGATCAGGATGACAGGGATGCGCCCGTCATGCAGGGCCTTCTCCATTGCCTCCAGGGTTAGCGGGTCGTGATGCAGCTGGATTTCAGTCTGCCCGATATCGTGCAGGAACCCCTCGTGCACCAGTTCCAGTACCCGCTTTTTATCTTCGTTGCGGACCGTATCTTTGAACAGCGCGCCTTCCTGGCTGATCCAGGCACTGGCCTCGAAGCCCCGGTGCCAGGCAGATAGCGCAAGCCCATGGGGGCCACAACCGCCATGCCCGGCCAGCATGAAGATGGTGGTGGCTTCACGCCAGATTTTCAGCTCCTCCAGCGTGCTTACTGGTTGCTGTTCGTCAAGGGCCGCCATCGCCATGATTAATGCAGACGGACCGCAGGTGAACTCGGTGGTCTGGGGGTAATAGGGCACCGGAAGAAATTCGCGAGAGGGCTCGTAGTAGAGAATCCGTCGCTCGAACCGCAAGGCATCGCCGTGATCTTCGTAGTAGTCCCGGTAGGTGCCAAACTGCCGATATCCCAGCCGACGATACAGGGAAATGGCCCCGGTGTTGTCTTCACGCACTTCCAGCCGCATGATGATGCGATCAGCCTCAACCGCTTCCTTCTCCGCCTCACGGACCAGTCTTTCACCCACACCGCGGCCGCGGGCAACGGGTGAGACTGCAATCGAGTAAATCCGAGCCAGCCGGGTGGCTGCATTCATCAGCACCAGGCAGTAGCCCACCAGTTCGCCGTTCAATTCGGCGATAACCAGTCGGTCCCTGGGCATCTCCAGAAAGCGGCGGAAGCTGCGCCGGGATATTCTGTCCTCGGTAAAACAGCGGTTCTCCAGCTGAACGAGGGCATCCAGATCACTGGCATGGGCTTGGCGGAGCATTACATCGGTCATGGTCTGGTAAACCCGGTCAACGAGAAAAAGGTAGCGCCTGGCGGGCACGCTCATTGCCGCTATTATGGTAGACAGATGCCATCCCGTCATAGCAGCGGATGATGCGTAAAAGCACGCATCTTCAGGCGATTGTCTGGCAAGGTGATGGGGCGTATTGTTGCCGGAATTATCAGGCTCTACCTTCAGGGAGGAATGCCGCTTTATGTCCCGATTGCTCATCGTTGTAGATCGCGCCAAAGACTGGGCACCGTACTACCCCAGCGAAGACGTGCTTACTTTCGATCAATACCTTCAGTTCACCGCCCCGGCTAACAGCCGCGTGCGGGTGATAAACCTGTGCCAGAGTGCCAGGTATCTGAGCAGGGGCTATTACTGTTCGTTGCTGGCCGAGGCGCGCGGGCACCACGTGGTGCCATCGGTTATGACACTTAACGACCTGAGCCGTAAGGGACTGTTTTCGCTTGAACTCGAAGAGCTGGACAGCAGTGTCATCCAGTGGCTGGAAAAATCAGCCTCCGAAATCGATCCCGCCACCGATGACCGGGACGCTACCCATGAAGTACGAATCCGAACCTATTTTGGCCAGGCCGAACATCCGGACCTGAAGCCCGTGGCCCGTGCCCTGTTCGAGCGGTTTCCGTGCCCGATTCTGGAAGTGGTGTTCCGTCACCGCAAACAATGGCAGATCGAAACCATGAAGCCGGCGGCACCGGCGGATCTTGACGAGCGCGAGCAGGATTTGTTCGCGGCCGCCCTGGATCGCTTCAGCAGCATGATCTGGCGCAAACCCCGCACCCGTCGCCGCTACCGTTTTGATCTGGCTATGCTGGTGAACCCGGAGGAAGAGTTGCCTCCGAGCGATGAGATGGCCCTGAAGCGTTTTGAGCGTGCTGGCAGAAAGCTGGGAATTAACGTGGAGCGCATTACCCGCCGGGATTACATGCGCCTGCCGGAATATGATGGTCTGTTTATTCGTGAAACCACCGCTATTGATCACCACACTTATCGGTTTGCTCGCAAGGCAGAGGCCGAGGGGATGGTGGTAATTGACGACCCGGTGTCGATTCTGCGTTGTACAAACAAGGTGTTTCTGGCGGACCTGCTTAAAAACAACAAGGTGCCAACACCGAAAACGCTGATCCTTTCAAAGGATCAGAAGGATGCGGTACAGCAGGTGAGTAATGAACTGGGCTTTCCTGTGGTCATCAAAATTCCGGATGGCGCCTTTTCCCGTGGTGTGATCAAAGCCAAGGACGAAAAGGAACTTCGGGCAGGGCTGAAAGACCTGTTCAAACAGTCTGCGTTGGTATTGGCTCAGGAGTACTTCTACACGGATTACGATTGGCGCATTGGTGTGCTTGGCGGTCGGGCCATTTATGCCTGTAAATATCTGATGGTGAAAGGTCACTGGCAGATTTACCAGCACGGTGGTGCCACAGTGGAAAGTGGCGGTTTTGAAACCATGCCCACCTACGAGGTGCCTCGCAATGTCATCCAGGCGGCATTGAATTCGACCCGGTTGATCGGTAATGGGCTTTACGGTGTCGACATCAAACAAGCCGGGAATCGGGTGGCGGTGATTGAAGTGAATGACAACCCGAGTATCGACTCGGGTGTGGAAGACAAGTTCCTGGGCGGAGAGCTGTATACCCTGGTGATGCAGGAATTCCTGTCGCGCATGGAGGAGAACCGGCGCCGGTAAACCGGCGCGTCAGTTGGCAGCGACCCAGACCCGGACGCTGCCAAACCAGGGGTAGTCTGCCAGAACCGCTCGAACCTGTTCCGTGGTCAGGTGTGGCCCGGAATGGTTTTCATCCAGGAAGATTTCAAGGTGGATGCGATTCTTGAGGTAATGAAGCCGGAGCCGGCTTTGTGGTGGTAGCTCTCCCAGCTTCTCTGTCAGCAGGCGACGAAGTGCTTCGCGATCGGGTAGCCCCGGGTCGGTGGCGTGGGGCACTTTTTCATCGTTCTCGGCGTCGATATGGAAGTTGATGTCCCGAATGTTCTCCAGGGCATCCCGCATGCCCGTGACCACCTTCATACCAATCTGATGCCCTTCGGAAACGCTGATTTCCGGGCGAACCACCAGGTGTACGTCCAGCAGGATGTCGTGCCCCATCCGCCGGCTGCGCAGTTCATGAACATTTCGCACGCCATCCGTTTCCAGGGCAATGGTTTTCAACATCCGGGTATCATCTTCGGACAGACCTGTGTCGACCAGTTCTTTCACGCTGTCCCAGGTGAATTTCCAGCCGATGTGCACAATGATGGCTGCAATGAGGACGGCGGCTACCACGTCGAGCCAGACGAAACCCAGCATGGCACCGATGGTAGATACCAGAACGACCACTGACGAAAATGCATCGGTACGGCTGTGCCAGGCGTTGGCAATGATCAGGTCTGAGCGGATTTTCATGCCAACATGGCGAGTATAACGGTAGATCCATTCCTTGCCTGCTACCGAGGCTGCGGCCGCTACCAGCACTGGCCAGCCCGGAACCAGCTGCGCTTCACCGGACAGGAGCCTGAGAATGTTCTCCCAGGCCAGGGCCGCGCCCACGGCAATAAGAATGCTGCCCAGTACCAGAGTGCCGAGGGTTTCGATTCGCTGGTGTCCGTATGGATGGTCCGCATCTGGCTCCTTACGGGACAGACGCATGACCGCCAGAACCACCCAATCCGATGCCACATCGGTAAATGAATGGATACCATCCACCAGTAGCGCCTGGGAATTAAAAAGAGTGCCGCCAATGACTTTTATGATGCCCAGAACGGCATCGAGAATCATGCCAATGATCGTGACCCGGGTCGCCGCATGCTTCTCGGATTCGAGATTATTCTGGCGCTGCTGGCTGGGTTGATCAGGCTGTTCCATTGGATTCACTCCGGGCTTTTCGCGATGAGGGCAGTATAACGGGAATAACCGTAGAAATGGGTGGAATTAATGGCCTGGCTGTGATCGATTTATGCACATCATGACGAATTGGTTATCCGTTAGCATTTTGTTACCAAAGCCGTCAAATGTTAATTTTATCTATTTAAGCTATTGATAAATATAGGGAAAATAACTGATCAAAAAATGATCAATTTGTAGGCTGGCGCAGTTATCAAGGGGTCGGGGCGCTTGCTCGGCAATTTTCAACAGGGTTATCCACAGATTCCGTGGAAAAGCGTCGGGAGGCTATACAGGGCGGGGTTTTCGGGACTAATTGGGGTTTACACAAGATGGTGTGGAAAACTTTCGGTATACTCCTGCCACCCGGAGAAAGGAGTTTGACGATGTACGGCCTTCTGAGAAACCTGCTGTTCCGATTGCCACCGGAGCGGGCCCATAATGTTGCCCTTGGCAGCCTGGATGTTGCTCAAAAACTGGGCATCCTGAATACATTTACCCGACAGCCGGAGCCTTGCCCGGTAAACGTGATGGGCCTGGAATTCCCGAATCCGGTTGGATTGGCTGCTGGGCTGGACAAAAACGCCGACCACATTGATGCTCTTGGTGCTCTTGGTTTCGGGTTTATCGAAGTGGGCACTGTTACGCCTCTGGCACAGCCCGGTAATCCAAAACCCCGAATGTTCCGGTTGCCGGAGCACCAGGCCATCATTAACCGCATGGGGTTCAATAATGAAGGCCTGGAACACCTCATTACCAATGTCCGCCACCGCCGTTACCGGGGCGTACTGGGCATTAATGTCGGCAAGAACAAAGACACCCCGAATGAGCAGTCTGAACAGGACTACCGTAAAGGAATAGCGGCTGTTTACCCCTATGCCGACTACATCACCGTTAATGTATCTTCTCCCAATACGCCGGGCCTCCGGGATCTGCAGTTTGGCGATTCGCTCAAGCAGCTTTTGCACGCCATAAAGGAAGAGCAGGCAGCGTGTGAGCAAAAGCATGGCCGCTATGTGCCGGTGGCTGTAAAGATCGCCCCGGATATGGACGAGCAGGGCATTCGCTTTGTGGCTGCAGCATTGCTCGAATCTGGCCTGGATGGTGTGATTGCCACCAACACCACGATCAGCCGGGAGGCGGTGAAGGGGCACGCTCACGAGCAGGAGGCGGGCGGTCTCAGCGGTGCACCGGTACGGGAAGCGTCTGTGAAAGTGATTCAGGGGCTGTATGCTGAGCTGGGCGATCGGCTGCCGATTATTGGCGTGGGCGGCATCACGGATGGCGACAGTGCGGCAGAGAAGATTCGCGCAGGCGCAAAGCTGGTGCAGATCTATACCGGGTTTATTTATCGTGGCCCGTCATTGATCAACGAAGCAGTGGAAGCGATCCGGAAAGAAATCAGCTGAGGCAGAAAGAAGGTGGGCCCGCTGAGCGGGCCCTTGCGGGGAATAAACCCCGTAGCGCTTTTTCGCATGGTACGGGGCGGGAGGCCCCGTTTGGGTTGCTCTGGTTACTGCTCTGATTGTGATTTGTGTGTAAAAATTGAAAAAAACAGATCAGGGTTAAACGGGGTTGGCCATTATGTTGCGGTTACGTTGGCCAGTTTATGGATGCCGGAGACGCCGGTCATGCCCTCCCAGTTATCTGTGCGGCCTTCTCGCCACCCGTTCAGCCATTCCTGGCGGACTTCCGGTTGTTCTAATGGGCAGCTGTCTTTGGATTTGCCGGACACGCCAGCGAGATAACCCCGCTTGAATGCACGAGCGTACATGTCTCTCTTCTGTCTTTTCATGCCGTTCCTCACTGATGGATTAACAGAACAAGCGTGTACACATCTGCAGTGACCTTGGCAGTCGGGAGCCTCTCCGGGACAACCCACTATTGCCAGCTCCGGTCAGAGCAGTCAGGATCCTGTTAACGGAGACTTTTATTCGGCCTCCGGAACGACGCGTCAACTACAAGGTAAGACGAATCTCGCGCCGGTGTACACTATTTATTTCATCTATATGGCGCTTCTTTTATATTTTTGTGAAATAACGATGACAGTCGCTAAAAGGCTTTTACTGCCATTCCGGAAACTTACCGGCCCTATTCAGAAAACCAGGAGTTGATCTTGTCCAAGCATGTCTTTTTCGTAACCTGCCCCAAAGGCGTCGAGTACCTCCTGGCCGATGAATTGAAAGAATTCGGCCTGAACCTTGTGCGGAATGCACCCGCCGGTGTCTGGGTTGAGGGCGAGCTGGAGAACGGCTATCGGGCCTGTCTGTGGTCCCGTTTGGCGAACAGGGTGATTCTGAATGTGGCGGATGTGGATGCCCGGAGCGCCGACGAACTATATGCCGGTGTCGTGGATCTTGACTGGCAGGCCCATATACCCGCGGGGGGGAGCTTCCGGGTAACGTTTCTTGGCCAGAACGAAGCCATCCGGAACACTCAGTTTGGCGCCCAGAAAGTGAAAGATGGCATTGTTGACAGCATTCGGGGTGCCGGTGCACCCAGGCCCTCGGTTGCACCGAAAGACCCGGATGTCACGGTATCGGCGCGGTTGAACCGGGGCCGCTTGTCGTTGGGGATTGATCTGAGTGGCCACAGCCTTCATATGCGGGGCTACCGAACTGAAAAGGGTATCGCGCCCTTGAAAGAAAACCTTGCAGCGGCTTTGCTGCTGCGGGCAGGGTGGCCAGAGATTGCCGCTAACGGTGGTGACTTTGTGGACCCGATGTGCGGTTCCGGTACGCTGGTGGTTGAAGCTGCGTTGATGGCGCTGGACATTGCGCCGGGGCGGAAGCAGGAGCGGTTCGGGTTCGAAAAGTGGCCAGGACACCAGCCCGAGCTCTGGCTGTCGCTGCGCCAGGAAGCGGAGCGTCGGGCCCATGAGGGCAAGCAGGGGCGCATTCCCACTTTTTATGGTTTTGATCAGGATTGTCGCGTGATTGCGACTGCGGAGAAGAACATCCTGCGAGCTGGCCTGGAAGGTATCGTTCGTGTAGAAGCCAGGCCGATCTCCGAATTCACTCGCGAGAATGACTGGAGCGATACTGGGCTGGCGCTGACCAACCCGCCCTACGGTGAGCGGTTGAGTGAGCGCAAGGAGCTGGCGGCCCTGTACCAGAGCCTTGGAGAGGTTGTGGCTCGGGAGCTCACCGGATGGCGCTTGGGGGTGTTCACCGGTGCGCCGGAGTTCGGAAAATCCCTCGGTTTGCGAAGCTTCAAGCAGTACAAGTTGTTCAATGGCAAGCTGCCGGCGCAGCTGTTGCTGTTCGAAGTACAGCCGGAGAATGCCCGCACGCCCCGTGATCCGGCCGCGCCGGGGCAGATTATGCCTCGCATCGCCAACGCCGAACGGGCAGATATGCTGCGTAACCGTCTCAAGAAGAATCTGAAAACGATTGGCCAGTGGGCCAGGAAGCAGAACATTGGCTGTTACCGCCTATACGATGCCGATATGCCGGAATATGCCCTGGCGATCGATATCTACGAGGGGCGGGTACATGTTCAGGAATACCTCGCCCCGAAATCAGTTGACGAAAAGGCAGCCAGAGAGCGCCTTGCCGAAGCCATGGCGGTGATCCCGGAAGTGCTTGAGGTCGCGCCGGAGGATCTGGTGTGCAAGCAACGTCAGCGCCAGACCGGTACCCGGCAATATGAAAAACAGGCGGCGACCGGCGAGTACTTTAACGTGCACGAGCACGGCTGCGCCCTGAAGGTGAACCTGAAAGACTATCTGGATACCGGCCTGTTCCTGGATCATCGCCCGGTACGTTACTGGATCCAGCAACATGCCAGGGGCAAGCGTTTTCTGAACCTGTTCTGTTATACCGGCGCAGCGACCGTGCACGCAGCGGTTGGCGGAGCCAGCCGCACCCTGAGCCTGGACATGTCCAAAACCTACGTCAGCTGGGCTCAGGATAACCTGGCTCTCAACTCGGCAGATCCGCGCAAGCATGTCGTCGAACAGGCAGACTGTCTGGCCTGGCTGGCAGACCGAAAAACCGCGAATCAGACCTTTGATCTGATTTTCATGGACCCGCCCACCTTCTCAAACTCAGCCCGGATGGCTGGCGTTCTCGATATTCAGCGCGATCATGCCGATCTGGTGCGGCAGTGCATGGCACGACTGTCCAGTGATGGCCTGCTGATTTTCTCCAATAACTTCCGTAAGTTCAGGCTGGATGAGGCGCTGGAGTCAGAGTTTGAAGTGAAAGAGGTGAGTGCCAGCACTCTGGACAAGGATTTTCAGCGCAACCCCAAAATCCATCGGTGCTGGCATATCCGGCATCAGAACTCGTAACGGATACCTGAGGAGAACTGGAAGGCATTGGCGCTGGTGTCCGTGTCTTCAAACAGCTTGCCGCCCTCGAAAACCAGGTAGGTGTTATCCATCAGTTCCAGGTCCAGGCCGGCCAGCCAGCTGAAGCTGAAACTGCTGCTCGGGTAATCGCCCTCGATATCCCGAAACTGGGCATTGGCGTCGGCATCCCGGTTGTCGAGGGTTGCCTCCCCGCTGACATGGGTAAAGCCAGCCTGGGCATAGACATTGCCAAGCTCACCGATGGGGTAGTGCAGGCCCATGTACCAGCTGCCGAAGTAGTCGACGGCCAGGCTCAGGTCGCCACGGGAAATCTCGGCGTCTGCCAAGCCGCCCCCCAGCCTCACCTCTGCATGAATCAGGTCGCTCAGGTGGCCGCCAATCACCAGTGTCGCTGCCTGGCCCCAGCCATCCTCGTCGGACTGCCCGATGGAGCGGTGTTCAATGGCTGTCGCCAACAGTCCGACATAGTGTTTATCGGAGCGAGGGGTCTCCTGGCCAAAGGCGGCGCAAGAAAACAGGCCAAGCGCTATCAGGCTGGATGTGAGGAAACGGGGTGTGACCTTGTTCATTATTATCAGGCTTCCTGTCAGTAACGGTACTGACGCCCGATTCTGCCTTGTGTAACGCAATGTTACGCGGACTCATGTCACAGTTCCCCGTGATCAGGGGCCGGACCTCAATCCTCCAGGTAGCCTTCCTCACGGGCCAGCAACAGCAGGGAATATACGCCGTTTTCCGGCAGCTGCGGTTCAAGCCCTTCATCAAAGAGCAACTGCCGGCGGCGGTCTTCCAGTGCTTCGCTGTCCAGGCCGGTAATCAGCTCGGAAATGGGGGCGATTTCAAACGGGGCCTCCTGGCGAACGGCACTGAAGATCAGGTCTATCAGGATTTCGTCCGGATCCAGTCCATCCACGTATACGGTCTGGTCCGGCAGATCCTCGTGCAGCTCCCTGGCCAGTTCCAGCAGGGGGACCCCCTGTTCTTCCAGATACAGCAGGTCTACATCGCCCAGGTCGCCATCTTCGGGCAACCAGGCATCCTCCGGTGCAATTACCACGGTTTTCATCTGGCCGTCTGCAAGGGACCAGGCGATGGCCGTGGGAAACAGGGCGTCGTCGGTCTGGCAGTATTCGATATCCAGAAAGCGGGGTAGTGACACAGTGAACTCCGGAATCTTCGGTGAGTGCTTATGGCGGTGCGCAGCGTACCCGGTAGGAGCCGGCGCGGCTTCATGCCATACTGTAGCCGCCATTATCATGCAATCAGGAAGATCATGGAACACACTGAATTCAATAAAGACTTGATTGAGTTTTTGAATGCCTCGCCGACTCCGTGGCATGCGGTCAATACCATGAAAACGCGTCTTGAAGCAGCGGGATTTCAACCGCTGGACGAGCGCGAAGAATGGTCGTTGCAGCCAGGGCAGGGCTACTACGTAACCCGTAATGGCTCGTCTATTGTTGCCTTTCGTACCGGCACCAAGGATGTGGTCAGTTCCGGCATCCGGATGGTGGGAGCCCATACCGACAGCCCCTGCCTGAAGGTCAAACCGAACCCTGAGATTCGCCGCAAGGGCTTTTTCCAGTTGGGTGTGGAAGTGTATGGGGGCGTATTGCTGAACCCCTGGTTTGACCGGGATCTTTCTTTGGCCGGCCGTGTGACGGTATTGGACGACAACGGCAAAGTACGGGACACCCTGGTGAATTTCCGCAAGCCGGTGGCGATCATTCCGAGCCTGGCCATCCATCTGGACCGGGAGGCGAACAGCAGTCGCACCGTTAATGCCCAGACCGATCTTCCGCCGGTGGTTATGCAGGTACCGGAAACCGATACCACCACCTTTGCCGAGTTGCTGAAACAGCAGATTGCCAAAGAATCCGGGCTGCAGACCAGCAAGATTCTGGGCTATGAGCTGAGTTTTTACGATGCACAGGGTGCAGCTCTGGTGGGGCTGCGTGAAGAGTTCCTGGCCTCCGCACGGCTCGATAATCTGCTCAGTTGTTATATCGGCCTGCAGGCCCTGCTGGAAACCTCTGGTGACGAGCCGGCACTACTGGTCTGCAATGACCATGAGGAAGTGGGCAGTATGTCCGCCGAAGGTGCCCAGGGGCCGTTTCTCACGGCGGTGCTGGACCGCTGGTGTGGCGCCGGGAAAAGCCGTGCCATTGCTCGTTCCATGATGATTTCTGCGGATAACGCCCACGGTATTCATCCAAACTACGCAGACCGACATGATGAGAATCATGGGCCATTGTTGAATCAGGGGCCGGTCATCAAGGTAAACCACAATCAGCGTTACGCCACCAACAGTCGTTCCGCCGCCCTCTATCGCCACATCAGCGATGAACTGGGGTTGCCGCACCAGACATTTGTGGTGCGCAGTGACATGGGGTGTGGCAGCACGATCGGGCCGTTGACCGCGGGAAATCTTGGCGTGACCACGCTGGATATCGGCGTACCCCAGTTTGCCATGCACTCGATTCGTGAAATGATCGGTACACGGGATGGTTATACGCTGTTCCAGGTGTTGCGGGAGTTCATGCAGCGGGCCGAGGTTTTCTGAGGCCCAAAAGAAAAGGCCGCTGATATCTGATCAGCGGCCTTTCGGAATAAGTGGCTCCCCGAGCTGGGCTCGAACCAGCGACAAACGGATTAACAGTCCGTTGCTCTACCAACTGAGCTATCGGGGAACAGCATCAATGTGGCGCGCATATTAAGTACTTTAATCAGGTTCGTCAACCCCCTGAAATGAAAGGTCAAAATTTGCACAGAGCTAAGCTTGAACCCTATCGTCCGCCGGTGTGGTTGCGTAATGGCCACGTCCAGTCGGTATGGCCGACCCTGTTCCGGAAAGTGACCCTGCCGGAACCGGAAACCGACATACTGGCCACCGACGATGACGACGAACTGCATCTGGACTGGTATCGCCAGGGCAGTGACCGGCTGGCGGTGATATCCCATGGGCTGGAAGGCCACAGCCGTAGGCCCTACGTGCTGGGTCTGGCCAGAGCATTGATGGCCGACGGCTGGGATGTGCTGGCATGGAACTTTCGGTCCTGCGGCGGGGTGATGAACCAACAGCCGCGCTTCTATCACAGTGGCGCCACTTCGGATCTGCATGCCGTCGTCAGTCACGCGCTGGGGCGGCGGTATCAGAACCTCTTCCTGTCAGGTTTCAGTATGGGTGGGAATCTCACGCTGCTGTACCTGGGTGAGCAGGGGGAGCATGTGGACAGCCGTATCAGTGGTGCGGTGGCCTACTCGGTGCCTCTGGACCTGGCGGGCAGCGCGGACGTGCTGGCGCGACCCAGCCGGCGTATTTACATGCAACGGTTTTTGACGGATCTGCACCTCAAGATGCGGGAAAAAGCGGACAGATTCCCTGATCTGATTGATGTCACGGGTTTCGAGGAAATCCGAAGTTTTCACGAATTCGATAATCGCTATACGGCACCACTGCATGGATTCCAGGACGCGGCCGACTATTGGGCCCGGTGTTCTGCTCTGTTCCGGTTGAGTGATATCCGGGTGCCAGCTCTGATAGTGAATGCAGCAGATGACCCGTTCCTTTCGGCCCGCTGTTTTCCGGACAGTCGCCGGGTATTGGGACATCACGTCCAGATGGAAATCCCGAAGTGGGGTGGGCATGTGGGGTTTGTCCAACATGCCCGGGACGGTTACTACTGGTCTGAACGCCGAGCTTTAGGGTTTGTCCGGCAGGTAATCTGAGTCGTCAGCTGCTGGCCTGTTTGTTCAGCAGCGGTTCCAGCTTTGGCCAGATGTTATCCAGCAGCCGGGGTTGTGCCTCTTCCGTCGGATGAATGCCATCACCTTGCATCAACCCGTCCTGATCGTAGATACCGTCCAGGAAGAAGGGAACCAGAACGGTATTGTAGCGGTCAGACAGGGTCGGAAAGATATCGGCGAACATGGTGGTGTAGCGCTGGCCGTAGTTAGGCGGGATCTGCATGCCCACCAGCAAAGGGGTGGCGCCGGTATCACGCACCTGTTCGATCATGTTCGCCAGGTTGGATTCGATTACGTTGGGAGGGAAGCCTCGCAAACCATCATTGCCGCCCAGCTCAATGACGACAATGGTTGGGTCGTGGGCTTCCAGCAGGCCTGGCAGGCGCCGCAGGCCACCGTCGGTGGTTTCACCGCTGATGCTGGCGTTTACTACGGTCCAGTCCAGATCCTGGCTCTCGATGCGATCCCGCAGCAGCTCTACCCACGCGGTTTCCGAGGGTACGCCATAGGCGGCACTCAGGCTGTCGCCCAGTACCAGCACCGTGTTCTGGCTGGCCAGAACAGGCAGGGCGATAAGAAGCAGGGCCGAGAGTGCGATTGATCTGACGTACAGCGATATCGTATGCATAGTAAATTCATATACCCTTTACAGATTCAACAATACAGACAACGGAGCAACCGTGAACCAGATGACGGATCTCAGTAAAACCGATAGCAGCCCGATGTTGCGGGTGTCTGATCTAACCCATCGGGTCAGCCTGGAAACCGATACGCTCACGATCTTGCAGGGGGTCAGTCTGGAAATCAATCGGGGAGAGTCCGTAGCCATTGTCGGTCGGTCTGGTTCCGGTAAAACCACGCTGCTTGGGTTGCTTGCTGGCCTGGACACGCCCACCGAAGGTACCGTAGAGCTGGATGGATCGGTAATCAGCAAGCTGAGTGAAGACGAGCGTGCCAAGCTCCGGGCCCGCCGGGTCGGGTTTGTGTTCCAGTCGTTCCAGTTGCTGCCGGCATTAACCGCGCTTGAAAATGTCATGCTGCCGCTGGAATTGGCCGGCATGGAAGCGCCGGAGCAGCGGGCCAGAGAGCTGCTTGAACGGGTCGGCTTGGGTGAACGGCTGAACCATACCCCTCGTCAGTTGTCCGGTGGCGAGCAGCAGCGGGTCGCGATTGCGCGTGCCTTTGCATCCGACCCCGCCATTCTGTTTGCAGATGAGCCCACGGGCAATCTGGATAACCGGACCGGGCAGGCGGTGTCTGACCTGCTGATGGATCTGAACCGGGAGCAGGGCACCACACTGGTGATGGTTACCCATGATGAACACCTTGCCGAACGTTGCGGCCGGCAGCTGCACATCGAGGCGGGCATGCTGACTGAGCCGGATCTGGCCGGGGAGCCGGCACACTGATGGGAGCCTCCAACAAACTCATGTCCGTGAGCCGAGACTGGCGAGAGCGCGATGTTCGTGTGGTGCTGGTTGCGCTGATTATTGCTGTTGCCACCGTAGCCACAATTGCGCTGTTCGCCAGCCAGTTGCAGCGTACCCTGGTATCGTCTGCCAGTTCTTTTCTGGCGGCAGATCGGCAACTGGAAGCCGAGAACGGCCGTCCGATCCCACAGGAATGGTTAGAGAATGCCCAGTCCCGAGGCCTGGAAACCGGGCGCATGGTGGAGTTCTCCACCATGGTCTTCGGAGAAAGCGGATTTCAGCTGGTCTCGGTCAAGGCGGTGAGTGACGAATATCCGTTGCGCGGCGAAATCGAGATCCAGCCCGGTGCTGAAGAGCCGAGACAGATTGTCAGTCAGGGCCCCGGCCCCGGCCAGGTGTGGGTGAATCCACGGTTGCTGCGTCTGCTCGAACTGGACATCGGCGATACTCTGGAAGTCGGCAATCTGAAGCTGGAAATTACTCGCTTGCTGATCCGCGAGCCGGATGGGGGCTTCCGGCTGTCATCATTGGCGCCACGGGTGATGATGCATGTGGATGATGTTGCCGCCACCGGTGTGGTCCAGGAAGGTAGCCGCGTGGAATATGTCTACCTGTTTGCCGGCGCCGAAGGTGTGCTTGAAGACTATTACCAGTGGCTGGAACCACAGCTGGAGCCCAGTCACGAGTGGGAAGGGGTCAGAGACGGTGAAACCTTCTCGCGCTCCCTGGAGCGGGCCGAACGCTTCCTGCTGCTGGGTGGCAGTCTTGCGGTGTTGCTGGCGGCGGTAGCCGTAGCGGTGGCCAGCCGGCAATACGCTCTGTCTCAAAGGGACACGGTGGCATTGCTGAAAACCCTTGGATTATCCAGCCGGGGCATTGGTGAGCTCTACCTGCGCCGCCTCACTCTGTGGGGTGTTGTTGGCGTGTTGGGTGGTCTGGCAGTGGCGTTACCATTGTTCTGGCTGTTGGTGCGTTTGCTGAGCGACCTGCTGGAACGGCCCGTTGATTTCTACCTGGATCCTTCCGCGTTAACGCCCGCCCTGTTAACGGCACTGGTTTCTCTATTCGCGTTTGCCTATCCGCCCATTCGCCGCCTGCGTAATGTTCCCGCCATGCGGGTATTACGCTCCCAGCCCGGCGAAACCGGCCGGGAAGCCATTCCGGATATCCTGCTGGCGGTGGTCGCCGTGTTTGGGTTGGTATGGATGTACGCCGGCGAGCTGATGCTGGTGGCCGCACTTTTGGGCGGGCTGGTACTGCTGCTGGGTGTGCTCGGTCTGCTGGGGTGGGGCATGGTCGCCCTGTTGCGCAGAGTGAAGGGTGGCGGCAACTCCTGGCGCCTGGCCCTGGTGGGCTTATATCGGCACCGACGTGCCAGCATGGCGCAGATGGCGGTTTTTGCCATGACGCTTATGCTGGCTGCTACGCTGGTGTTGGTGCGTTCCTCCCTGCTGGACGACTGGCAGGCCCAGCTGCCGGACGACGCGCCAAACCATTTCCTGATCAACATTGCCCCGGATGCGGTGGATGATGTTGAGGAATTCTGGGCCACTCGCGGCGCGCCCCTGGAGACGCTTTATCCGATGGTTCGCGGTCGCCTGACCGAACTGAACGGCGAGCCGGTGAAAGAAGCGGTCAGCAAGGATGAGCGGGTTGGTGCGCTGAACCGGGAGCTGAATCTGACCTGGATGCCGGAGCTGCCGGAAGACAACCGGATTGTGGATGGCCAGTGGTTCGGGCCGGGCGAAACCGAGGGGGTTTCGGTAGAAGCTGAGCTGGCGGAGAAACTCGGTTTGCAGCTGGGTGATCGGCTGACCTTCACCATCGGCTCCAGCAAGGTGACCGAGCCGGTAACGAGTATTCGTACCGTGCAGTGGGACAGCATGAAACCCAATTTCTACATGGCCTTCCCGCCCGATGGCGGTCTGACTGACATGCCCGCCACCTGGATTACCGCGTTCTATCTGAACCCGGACAATAAACTGGCTCTTAACGACTTCTCGCGCCAGTTCCCGACGGTCTCGGTGCTGGAGATAGACCATATCATTGATCGCATCCAGCAGATTGTGCAGCAGGTAACTCAGGCCATTGAGGCAATTCTGGCGCTGATTCTCGCGGCCGCCCTGGTGGTGATGGCAGCGGTTGTCAGTGCCACCCTGCGGGATCGTCAGAGGGAGGGGGCGTTGCTGCGAACCCTGGGCGGCCAGCAGTCGTTGTTGGCACGCAGTACCATGCTGGAATTCGCACTGTTGGGGTTCTTTGCCGGCACGCTCGGTGTGATTGCGGCGGAAGGGGCGGTATATGCGCTTCAGGCCGGAATGTTCGAGGGCACTTTCCGCTGGCACTGGCAGGTGATGCTGCCAGTACCGCTGATTGCAGCCATTCTGTTGGCGTTGTTTGGCCGCTGGCAATTACGACCAGTGCTTAGCGTATCGCCGATGCTACTGCTTCGTCGCCTCGAGTGATCGGGTTTTAGCGATAGTTTGAGAGAATGGCGTCGAGTTCGCCATTCTCCTGGATATTTGCCAGCTCCTGGTTGAAAGCCTCGGCAAACGCTTTCCAGTCTTTACGCAGCATGATCCGGAAGCCGAACTGGCTGATTCCTTCCACAGAAGAGCGAAAGTGCTCGGTCAGTCCTTCGTTCCTGAGAATCCATTGCCCGACCAACCGATCCGCAAGCGCTGCGTGAAACTGCTCGCCATGCAGCACAAAGGTGAAAATCTCCCGATCTCTGGAGACGTCAAATCGCTTAATGCGATGATCTTTGAAATAGGGCTCGAGAAAGGGATAGTAGTATCCCAGTGGCGTGACAATCGTCTTGCCGTAGAGGTCTGCGGGGTGTTTGTATTCAAGCTCAGAGCTCTTCGGGAAGAAGAATACTTCCTCCACGTGAACAACCGGGTCGGTAAACAGGAACTTCTCCGGCTCTTCCGTCCACTCTATGGCCCTTGGCGTGCCGTCAATGTAGCCGTCGGCAAGCATAGGGTCTACCCGTTTTCTGGGGATTTTTACCGGTTCCACGTCGTAGCCCAGGCGGGGGACAATCAGGTTTACCACGTCCCACATAATACCGGAGGGCTTGCTGCCATCAACGATCAGATAAGGTGGGTACCCGTTAGGAGAGATGTTGAAGCGGAACACCCGCTCCTGATTGTCCACTTCGGCAGCGGCATTGCCACTGAAAGTGGTTAGCAGGCTCAACAGGATCGCGGTAAAGGAGAGCTTGAAAAGGAGTTTCTTCATGGCGGAACTCTGGATAGGACAGGCCCATACGCTGGTTATATCGATACCCGGCCAACTCCCTGCCAGAATGCCCGCTAAATATTACCTTCTTACTATTTTATTTCAATCATTGTGAATCTGACTTTAGGCTAACCCCGGCCAGAGAGGGCCGGGGCGAGATATGCCTCCGAGGTATCAGGCCCAGGCGCGACGAAGCACCGCCATGGCATCTTCGTGGCTCACTTCCCGGGGGTTGAACATGATCGAGCCGTCGTCCAGGGCCAGCTTGGCAATGCTTTCCAGCTGATTTTCCAGTACTTTGCCGGTTTCTTTCAACGTCCGGGGCAGTTCGCAGCGCTTGTAGAGGGCATCCCGCAGTTTTCGAATGGCTGAAATACTGGCCTCGGCACGTCGGCTCGCAGGGGTGGCGGAGTAGACGTCCGGACCTTCCAGGTACAGCAGCAACTCGCCCAAAGGCTCCCGAATGTTCTCAAGGTTGAACTCAAGCACATAGGGCAGGTACAGGCTCATGCACAGTCCGTGGGGCAGGTGGCAGATGGCTCCGGTAGCATGTCCCAGAGAGTGGACCAGGCCCACCATGGAGTTGGAAAAGGCAATGCCCGCCATGGTTGACGCCTGAGCCAGTTCCAGTCGGCCATCACTGTCTTTCGGATTATCCATGACTGAAAGCAGGGATTGGCTCACCTTCTTGACTGCTGCCGTGGCGTACGCGTCGCTCAGGGGGTTTTTGGCCATGCAGGTGAACGCTTCCGTAGCATGGGTGAGCGCGTCCATAGCGGTGGCTGCCGTAATGTGGGGCGGCAGGGTCAGGGTCATACGCGGGTCGATGATGGCCGCGTTCGGCAGCAGGAATGATGAGGTAAACGGCAGTTTTACGCCTTTTTTCTCATCGGTGATGACCGCCACCGAGGTCACTTCGGAACCAGTACCTGCGGTGGTAGGTACAACAAAGAACGGCTTGAGGGGATGCTTGAGAACTCCGGCACCACTGTATTTGGCAATATTGTCGCCGCCTTCAGACACCAGAATATTCACCGCCTTGCCGGTATCAATGGCGGAGCCTCCGCCCACTGCAATGATCGAGTCGCACTTTTCCTTACGGTAAACGCCGGCAATGTCTTTCACCACCGAGGTGGAGGAATCCGGCGGCACATCGTCGTAGATGGAGACAATTTCCAGTCCGCTTTCTTCGCAAGCGGCAATCACCGGGTCGAGCAGGCCCGCCGCGCGCACCCCTTTATCGGTCACAATCATGGGCCGTTTGGCTGCCAGGCCTGTCAGTTCATAGGGAATGTGCTCCAGCGCGGCTTTACCGGCAATCACTTTTACCGGGCAGAAGAACTCGTAGAATTTGTTGGTCATTATGCTCTCACTGTCTCGACGAATTGGGTGGCGACTTTCAGATAAATACGGGCGGCGCTGATGAGCTTTTCGGGCAGTTTGATGGTTGTCGGATATTCCTTGACTGCCCTCTCGGCGATCAGCCGGGGCAGGATGAACGATTCCAGTCGGTTGAGAACCCGTGTCATCCGCACCGCGTAACTCACATCGCCATCCACCAGCATGCGGTCGTTGGCAAAGGCAACGGAGGTCTTCTCCTGAAACGACAGTACCAGGAAGGCATGGGCGATATGCTTGAACTGGATCGAGAGGTCAACGGGGCGTGGAGCTTCATCCCCGTGGAAGAGCAATTTACCGTTGCCGGTGTGCTCAACGATGAGTTTTGGCCCGTTGGGCATAACCTGCATCTCGAACAGGAAGCCCTCCGGTAGTTCGCAGGTTTCGTTGCGGGTGGCTTCATCCACCTCGCTGATTGCCTGCAGTGCGCGCCCCATCACCTGGAACATGAGCTCAACATAGCTGCGTCGTGCGTGGGACATCATTGGCTGAAGTCGTTTTACGATCATGGTCGCCATCCGATTGTTGTTGGTTAATCTGATTTTTAGAGTTATTGCTCTAGAAGTCAATGCAATCGTTGACGCGGTTTTTGTGTCAGGTCAGCAAATGTGACAACCATAAAAAAACCGGGCGTATTGGCGCCCGGCTTTTTTTGACACTGCAAACAGCTATTCGTTGAGTTCGGCCAGCTTGCGCTGAGCTTCAGCACCCACATCACCACCGGCCTCAGCGGCGGTGGAGTAATAGGCTACTGCCTCCCTGCGTTGGCCCTGTTGCCGCGCGATATCACCCAGGCGGAGATAGGCAATGGAAGTCGGTACCACCTGATTGGCTTTCTCCAGATGGGTTTTTGCCTTGCCAAGGTTGTTCAGCTCCAGTTCGTTCAAACCGCTGTACAGCTGATACTGGAACATCTCCGGGTAGAGCGATACGGCCTTGTCAAAGTCGGCTTTGGCCTTCTCCGGCTGCTCCATGCCGCGATAGATTCGGCCGCGCAGGGCAAAGAACATGGCTTCCCGGGGCTCCAGCTTGATGGCCTTGTTTACCTGATCAAGAGCCGCTTCAAACTTGCCTTCCGACGCCAGCTTCATGGCTTCATCGTGGGCATCGTAGGCCGGCTGAAGTTCCTTGAGCTTTGCGATACGGCGCTGGTAAACGTCCCGGCCACGATAACCACCGGCACCGATTTTCTGCACCAGTTCCTGGTTTTCCTGAACCCGTTTTGCAGAGGGCGGGTGTGTAGCGAACAGGCCATCCAGCCATCCGCTCTGGCGCCCTTCGGATAACTTCAGAAACAGCTGTTGCAGCTCCACGGCAGCTTGCGGATCATAGCCGGCTTCTTTCATATATCGGATACCGTAGGCATCGGATTCCAGTTCATCCCCCTGGCTGTATTGCGCCAGTGCCAGCTGTGCACCCAGAGCCGCACCCCCCATGATCAGCCCGGCCCACTCGTTGTCTGAAAGGGCGAATCCCAGCCCGGCCACCCCGGCGCTGATCAACATGCCCTGTTGCATCCGCTGCACGCTGTGGCGGGCCGCCGCATGAACAATCTCGTGGCCCAGCACCGATGCCAACTGGGCTTCATCCTCCAGCTCCACCAGCAGGCCCCGGTTGATGGCTATCTTGCCGCCGGGCAGGGCCCAGGCATTGGGTACGCTGTTATTGAGCACCACAAACTCATAGGGAAGGTCTGGTCGGTCACTCACGCGCGCCAGCTTCTGGCCCACATCACGCACATAAATGGACAGCTCCGGGTCTATATAGAAGCGGCCGCCCTGGGTCTGTTGCGTGGGTGTGTACTGTTCCGCCCCGAGAGCCAGCTCCTGGTTCTCGGAAATCAGCGACAGCTGCTTCTCCCCGGTTACCGGGTTCACCGAGCATCCGCCCAACCCGGTCAGGGCGAGGGCGATTGCCGCTATTGCTAGATATCTGGTCAACATTCCGGGTCTCACTTATGGCTCCTTAGCGTTGGGGTAAGTTTATAGCACAGACCGGTTTCCGTCGTCGGCCCCGCCCGGCCGACAGTGGCCGGAGCGCGCCCCTTGGCGTATCATAACGGAAGTTATCGCCCCATTTATCTCCCCAATCCAGGCTTTTTAACCACCCAATGAGCTACTATCTGGAATTTCTGGCACTGATCTGGTTTTTTGTCTGCTGGGGAGGGTATACCTGGTATTCGCGCAATCGCGCCAATTCGCGCTCGTGCCTGTCGAACACCCTGGATTTATACCGGGAAGACTGGATGCGGGTCATGCTCAAGCGTGAAAACCGCATTTCAGACGCGTCGGTTGTCGGTAACCTGGAACGCAACGGTGCTTTTTTTGCCTCCAGCTGTCTGCTGATTCTCGCCGGTATTATCACCGCTCTGGGCTATACCAGCGAGGCCATGGAAATTTTCGCCACCATGCCATTTTCCGCCGTACCCAGCCGTGAAATCTGGGAATTGCGATTGGTGGTGTTGCTGGTGGTCTTCATTTACGCGTTTTTCAAGTTCACCTGGTCCATGAGAATGTACAACTTTGTGGCCGTCATGATTGGCAGTGCACCCCTGCCGGATGACAGCAAAACCAGCCCGGCAGCCAGGGAAGCTTTTGCCCGCAGTGCCGGCAACATCTGTAATCTGGCCGGCGACGCCTTTAACCTCGGCCTGCGCTCTTACTACTATGCGCTGGCGGTGGTGGCCTGGTTCATTCATCCGGTGGCCTTTATGGCTGCCTCAACCCTGGTGGTGTACGTACTCTACCGCCGAGAATTCCACTCAGATGCATTATCCGCCCTGCGCGACGGCAAGGTCTTCGAAGAAGCCATACCCGCCCGTGCCGATGCGGACGTAAAATCCAAGAACTGATCTGCAGGACAGTCCTGAATGAATGATGAAACCCGAATAAACCGGGTTAACCGGTTTATCAGTACGCTCAACCAGGCAAGGGAACTGGGTCTGAACGCAACGGAGGCGGGTGAAGGCTATCTGGTTATGGAGCTGCCTTACAGCGACAGGATTATTGGCAACCCGGACACTGGAGTTATCCATGGTGGCGCTATCACGACCCTGATGGACACCGCCTCCGGTTCGGTAATGATCTGTGGTCTGGATGAATTTGAGCTGTGTCCGACCCTGGATCTCAGAGTGGATTACATGCGCCCGGCGGAGCCCCGGAAGCCGGTGTACGCGAGGGCAGAGACCTACAAGATCACCCGTAACATCATCTTTACGCGCTGCGAGGCCTATCAGGAGGGGGGTGAAACCATCGCCAATTGCGTGGGCACCTTCATGCGCATTGGCAAAGAAGCCACGCCGAAATCCTATCGCGACCTGATCACCGGAGGTGAGGAATGACCGACCCGGAAATTCTGCGCTACACCCAGGAAACCGGCGACTTCTCGCGCATGATGGAGAGTATCCCGTACGCCAGCTGGATTGGCCTGCAGTGCGACCGATTTGGTGATGACCTGATCTTCCGCCTGCCCGCAAAGGAAGAGAACCTGGGCAATCCGATCCTGCCGGCCATTCATGGCGGTGTGATTGGTGGTTTCATGGAAATGTCCGCGGCGATCTACCTGATTATGTCCCAGGACACCTTCCGCATGCCCCGAATTGTCGATTTCTCCCTCGACTATCTTCGGGCCGGCCTGAACCGGGAAACTTACGCCGAGTGCCGGCTTACCCGCCAGGGTAACCGCGTGGCCAACGTGATGATCTCCGCCTGGCAGAAGTCTCGCTCCCAGCCCATCGCCACCGCCCGAGCTCACTTCCTGCTCGAAGACTGATTTTGGGTGCTCGCCGGGGTTGAAATACTCCGGCCAACCCCCACTCTCTTGCTCATAAAACTGTTTCTTTATTTGTGACACAGCAGGAGACCAAACCAGCCATGACGGTAGAAGCCAACAAAGAGACCCTGGGATTCCAGACCGAAGTGAAGCAACTGCTTCACCTGATGATCCACTCTCTGTACTCGAACAAAGAGATCTTCCTTCGTGAGCTTATCTCTAACGCCTCAGACGCCGAAGACAAACTGCGCTTCGCTGCCCTGAAAGACGACAAGCTGTTTGAAGGCGATTCCGACCTCAAGATTCGCCTGGATTACGATAAAGATGCCGGCACCATCACCATCGCCGACAACGGCATCGGTATGACCCGTGACGATGTGATCGCCAACCTGGGCACCATCGCCAAGTCCGGCACCGCCGAGTTCCTCAAGCAACTGTCTGGCGACGAGAAAAAAGACAGCAAGCTGATCGGTCAGTTCGGTGTTGGTTTCTACTCCGCGTTCATCGTGGCGGACAAAGTGGAAGTGTTCACCCGCAAGGCGGGCGAGCCTGCCGACAACGGCGTGCACTGGGAATCCAAGGGCGATGGCGAGTTCACCATCGAGCCGGCGACTCGTGAGCAGCGTGGTACCGAAATCGTGCTGCACCTGAAAACCGAGGATAAAGAGTTTGCCGATGGCTGGAAGCTGCGCAGCCTGGTGAAGAAGTACTCTGACCACATCTCGTTCCCGGTGGTAATGAAGGCCGAATCGGAAGAAGAGGACAAGAAGGGCGAAGAAGAGACGGTAAACGATGCCACCGCCCTGTGGACATTGCCTCGTACCGAGATCAAAGACGAAGAGTACAAGGAATTCTACAAACACATCGCCCACGATTTTGAAGACCCGCTGACCTGGTCCCACAACAAGGTAGAAGGCAAGCTGGACTACACCAGCCTGCTGTACATCCCCAAGCGCGCGCCGTTCGACCTGTACAACCGGGAAGCGCCCCGTGGCCTGAAACTGTACGTGCAGCGCGTGTTCATCATGGACGACGCCGAGCAGTTCCTGCCGCTGTACCTGCGGTTCGCCAAGGGCGTAATCGATTCCAACGATCTGTCCCTGAACGTATCGCGGGAAATCCTGCAGAACGACAGCACCGTGGAGAGCATCCGCACCGCCATGACCAAACGGGTGCTGGATATGCTGTCCAAGCTGGCCAAGAAAGGCGGCGACGAATACCAGGGCTTCTGGGACGAGTTTGGTACCGTTCTGAAAGAAGGCCCGGCAGAAGACTTCAGCAACCGCGAGAAAATCGCCGGCCTGCTGCGCTTCGCGTCCACCCATACCGGTGAAGCCACCCAGAATGTGTCCCTGGATGATTACATCAGCCGGATGAAGGACGGTCAGAGCAAGATCTACTACATCACCGGCGACAACTTTGCCGCCGCCAAGAGCAGCCCGCACCTGGAAGTATTCCGCAAGAAGGGCATCGAGGTGCTCATCCTGTCTGATCGTATCGATGAGTGGATGATGGGTTACCTGAACGAATACGACGGCAAGCAGTTCCAGGATGTCGCACGTGGTGACCTGGACCTGGGCGAGGTAGAAACCGAGGAAGACAAGAAGCACCAGGAAGAAGCCGCCAAGGAACACAAGGATCTGCTGGAGCGAATCAAGGCCGCCCTGGAAGACCAGGTACAGGAAGTGCGGGTAACCAACCGCCTGACCGATTCGCCGGCGTGCCTGGTGGTGGGCCAGTTCGATATGGGTGCCCAGATGAAGAAGATCATGGAAGCCGCCGGCCAGAAGGTGCCGGAGAGCAAGCCGATCTTCGAAATCAATGTGGACCATCCGCTGGTACAGCGGCTGGAAACCGAGCAGGGTGAAGAGCGCTTCAAGGAACTGTCTGCCGTGCTGTTCGACCAGGCCACCCTGGCCAGTGGTGAGCAGCTGAAAGACCCGGGCGCCTATGTGAGCCGCCTGAACCGACTGTTGCTCGAACTGGCCAACTGAGACAGACGCGCCAATGCAGCAGATCATTGTGGACATCAGCATCAGCCCTGATGAGTGGATCAAGCTCTATCAGGGCGTGGCCACCGATGTTCACACCACGGCCCGGGACGGACGTTTTGTCCGCTTCCCGGCCCGTATCCTCTCCCGTTTTTTCCTCAATGACGGCGTACGCGGCAGCTTTCGCATCCTGTTTGACGATGCCGGGAAGTTCACTTCTATCGAGCGCCTTTAGTCGATAAATAAAAGCTCTCGTAAATTTATTTTTAATTAATTGTTCCTCTTGATGGCGTCGGCGGTAAGGTAACGGTGTTCTCGTTAACACAGGAGTTGCCCTATGTCAGCGTTGTCCTATCTCACATCGGTAGCATGGAGTGACTCTCTGGGAATTCTGGCCGATTACTGCGGGAATTATGCGATTGCCCAGTGAGTTACAGATTTGCCAGTGAAGCGGGAGAGTCGATAGTCCTTCACTATTCTGGCGGTAGGAAACATTCAAGCAGCCAACTGTGAATGATCTATATTGATAGTTGCTCTTGAATGATAAACGCCTTTTTGCCAATGACGCAGAAGCAGGAGAGTACGATGAGTGAGACGAATTCTGGTGGTAAGTGCCCGGTTATGCACGGTGCTAATTCAACTGAAAATCGCGATGTCATGAACTGGTGGCCGGAGGCGCTGAACCTCGACATCCTTCACCAGCACGATCGCAAGACCAATCCCCTGGGCGAAGACTTTGACTATCGCGAAGAAGTCAAAAAGCTCGACTTCGAAGCCGTCAAAAAAGACCTGCACGCCCTGATGACAGACAGCCAGGACTGGTGGCCGGCAGACTGGGGCCACTACGGCGGCTTGATGATTCGTATGTCCTGGCACGCAGCGGGCACCTACCGTATCCAGGATGGCCGTGGCGGCGGTGGCACCGGTAACCAGCGCTTCGCACCGCTGAATTCCTGGCCCGATAACGTCAGCCTGGACAAAGCCCGCCGCCTGCTGTGGCCGATCAAGAAAAAGTACGGTAACAAACTGAGCTGGGCTGACCTGATTATCCTGGCCGGTACGGTGGCTTATGAGTCTATGGGTCTGCCGTCTTACGGCTTCTCCTTCGGCCGTGAGGACATCTGGCACCCGGAAAAAGACATCTACTGGGGCAACGAGAAAGAGTGGCTGGCTCCGTCTGACGAGCGTTACGACGACGTAGAAAAGCCAGACACCATGGAAAACCCGCTTGCCGCGGTTCAGATGGGTCTGATCTACGTAAACCCGGAAGGTGTAAACGGCCAGCCGGATCCGATCAAGACCGGTGAACAGATTCGCGTAACCTTTGCCCGTATGGCGATGGACGATGAAGAAACCGCAGCCCTGACAGCCGGTGGCCACACCGTTGGTAAGTGTCACGGTAACGGTGACGCAGGTGCCCTCGGCCCTGAGCCGGAAGCGGCTGATGTAGAAGAGCAGGGTTTAGGCTGGAGCAACCCGAACATGAAGGGTAAGGCCGCCAATGCCGTGACTTCCGGTATTGAAGGTGCCTGGACCACTCATCCGACCAAGTTCGATATGGGTTACTTTGACCTTCTGTTCGGCTACGAGTGGGAGCTCAAGAAGAGCCCGGCCGGCGCCTGGCAGTGGGAACCGGTCAATATAAAGGAAGAGGACAAGCCGCAGGATGCCAGCGACCCGTCCAAGCGCCACAATCCGATCATGACCGATGCGGATATGGCCATGAAGATGGATCCGAAGTACCGTGCCATCTGTGAGAAGTTCATGGCAGATCCGGAATACTTCAAGGATTGCTTCGCCCGTGCATGGTTCAAGCTGACTCACCGTGACCTGGGCCCGAAGAGCCGTTACATCGGCCCGGAAGCCCCAGCAGAAGACCTGATCTGGCAGGATCCGGTACCGGCAGGCAGCATCGACTACTGCGAAGAAGTGGTCAAAGAGAAGATTGCAGACAGCGGCCTGAGCATCAGCGAGATGGTCAGCACTGCCTGGGATAGCGCCCGTACCTTCCGTGGCTCTGATATGCGCGGCGGTGCCAACGGTGCCCGTATCCGCCTGGCACCGCAGAAAGACTGGGAAGGCAACGAGCCGGCCCGTCTGAGCAAGGTGCTCAAGGTGTACGAGCAGATCTCTGCCGAAACCGGTGCCAGCGTGGCCGATGTGATCGTACTGGCCGGTAGCGTGGGTATCGAGAAAGCAGCGAAAGCTGCCGGTTACGATGTTCGCGTACCCTTCCTGAAGGGGCGTGGCGACGCAACCGACGAGATGACTGATGCAGCGTCTTTCGAATACCTGGAACCGGTAGCCGATGGCTTCCGTAACTGGCAGAAGAAAGACTACATCGTGAAGCCGGAAGAGCTGCTGCTCGATCGCGCCCAGCTGATGGGTCTGACTGCACCGGAGATGACGGTACTGATCGGCGGTATGCGGGTGCTGGGCACCAACCATGGCGGTACCAAGCATGGTGTGTTCACAGACCGAGAGGGCCAGCTTACGAACGACTTCTTCGTGAACCTGACCGACATGGCTTACAGCTGGAAGCCGGTGGGTAACGGTACTTACGAGATCCGGGATCGCAAGACTGGCCAGACCAAGTGGACCGCTAGCCGGGTAGACCTGGTGTTCGGCTCCAACTCCATCTTGCGTTCCTACGCAGAGGTGTACGCCCAGGACGACAACGGCGAGAAGTTCGTGAAGGACTTTATCGCTGCCTGGACCAAGGTCATGAACAACGACCGCTTTGACGTACAGGCATAATCTGCCGGTAACGTTCTGAGAAGCCCCCAGCCGGGCATCCTGTTTCGGGATGCCCGGCTACCTATTTTCCCCCGAATTCCTTACAATCCGCTCCGCCTGATTTTTGATCAGCCGCACTCTGATTCACTTCTCTCAGTTTCTGGAGCCTTCATGCGAATCATCCTTGCCCCGATGGAAGGGCTGGTCGACGCACCCATCCGTGAAACCCTGACCAAAGTCGGCGGGATTGACCGGTGCGTGACGGAATTTATTCGCGTGACCCACGGCATGTTGCCGCCCCGGATTTTCTACAAGTACGCCCCGGAACTTTACAACAACGCGTTGACTGAAGTGGGCACGCCCGTGGCCGTTCAACTTCTGGGCTCCAACGCTGAAATGATGGGCCGTCACGGTGCCAAGGCCGCCGAGCTGGGAGCAGGGCAGGTGGACATCAACTTCGGCTGCCCGGCCAAGACGGTGAACAAACACAAGGGCGGCTGTGTACTGATGCGCGAGCCGGAGCTGATGTATGAAATCACCGCGGCCGTTCGTAAAGCCGTGCCTGCGGATATTCCGGTCACCGCCAAGATGCGATTGGGCTATGACGACCGCTCCATGGCTGTGGCCTGTGGTCAGGCATTGGAAGCAGCAGGGGCCTCGGAAATCGTGATTCACGCCCGCAGCAAAGTAGACGGCTACAAACCGCCGGCCTACTGGGAAGAAATCGCCAGGGTACGCGAAGCGGTCAAAAGCCACGTAATCGCCAATGGCGAAATCTGGACCGTAGACGATTACTGGCGCTGCCGGAAAGTCTCCGGCTGTGACGATGTGATGATCGGCCGGGGCCTGATTGCCCGGCCAGATCTGGCGGCACAGATCAAGGCCTCCCAGAGCGGAGAAACACGGGAGCCCATGAGCTGGGCAGAGGCTGTCGTGCTGGTGCGGGAATACGCGGCCGCCCTGCAAACCCGCCTGGAAGACAAATATGTGACCGGCCGCATCAAGCAATGGCTCAACTACCTGCGCCAGGGCTTTGCCGAAGCCGAGGCCCTTTGGCCCCAGGCTCGTAAAATCCGGGAAGTTGAGCCCATGCTGGCCTGCCTGGATCAGCCATTAGGCCTGCCGCAGCGCCACACCAACGCGGCCTAATTATCAGCTTCCATTGAGCCTAGATAATCACCGGAACGGGCAGGCCATTGAGTCTGGCCCGTTTTTTCATGGCCGCCTGTGCCGACCCGGCATTCTCCAGCTTTCCGGCCCAGGCTTTCTGGGCAGGTTCCTGGAGAGCCCGGCCATAGGAGAAACTCAGCTCCCAGGGATGGTAGCCCATGCTGTTCAGAGCATTGAGGTTCTCGGTGGATTCTTCAGGTGTCTGGCCTCCGGAGAGAAAAAATATCCCGGGGACGGCCGCTGGCACCACTCGCCGGAAGACGCTCAGTGTTGCTTCGGCAAGCTGTTCAGGCGTGGCTTTGCCGGATTCCTTGCCCGGTTGCACCAGATCGGCAATGGTGGCGTTAAGTTCTTCCTGAGTGGTCATGGAGCCTCCCTGAATCGGACTGGGGTTTGAGGTTTCGACACAGCATGAGTTTAGCCGGTTATTTTGTGCCTGCTATTTGATCTGAGCTAAAGCAGCTGAGCGCTCCATCTTCTAAACTGATTGCATAACAAAACAACAAGGATGCCCCCGCCATGAAAACGGTCGTTAGTGTCAGCCAGGGATCATCGGAATACGATTACGAACTGGAAACCACATTTCTGGAACAGCCATTCCGGATTATTCGGGTAGGCACGGATGGAAACTTGGAACGTGCCGAGGCGGTGCTGGATTCCGTTTGCGGGGAGGCCGATGCCATTGGCCTGAGCATGATTCACGATCACTACCAGGTGGGCCGTGAGCAGCTGGAACATCCTGACACGGCTCGCCTTGAGGCCTGTATTCCGGACAAACCGGTGACGACCGGTGCCGGCCTCCGGGGTATCTTGCAGGAATGGGCGGTACGCCATACACAGACTGAGCTGGGGCACTTTTTTGACAACGCCCGGGTACTGTTTCTGAACGGCCAGGCCGGCTACCGAATTGCCAAGGCGTTGTCTGAACACACCGATAACCTGTTTTTTGCCGATCCCTACCTGGATTTTGGCGTACCGAGATTGCTTACTTCCCTGCGTCAGCTCGAAACCTATACCTCGCTTACTGCTCCGGTAACCTTCCGTCCTGCGGCGGTCAAGCTCATTGAAGCTCTGCACAAAACGCCAATTTACCGCATGGGCGAAAAGCTGATTCGCGGTTCTCTGCATGAATCGGTGAAGGATTCCCATGTGATTGTAGGTGCCATGGGGGATCTGGAGGCTTTCTCGGAAAAGGAACTGGACGGTAAAACCGTGATCACCTCCCGGGTTACGGAGTCTGCCCTGGACTGGTTCCGCTCCCGGAAAGTCGCCATGGTAGTGGACTACAGTCCCTGGCTGGAAGGCCGGCCCGTGGGCGTGAATGTGATGGAAGCGATGATAAGCGCGGCCTTGTCCCGCACGCCGGAGCAGCTGGGCGCAGACGACTTCCTGGACGTTATTCAAACCCTGGGAATCGAGCCGCGGATTCTATATCCCAACGGCTATCGGCGGGTAAACCGGTTTGCCTTCGTGATTCATCCGCTGTCTCAGCAGTACCTGACCAAAACCCCACCGCTGGACTGGATTGCCAATGTTTCGCCACCCACCGTGATGAACCTGGTGGAAAAGGCTGTGGCTTATACACCGCCTTTCATTTACTCCAAGGTAAGCGGCATCAAATCCCCCACCGGAGACGAAGCCGAGGGTTGGTTGATCACCGTAGGTGGCACACCCAGGGAAATCATGGCCCACGGCCCGGAGTTTACCTACAGCCGGTTGTTGGCGGCGGCAAAACTGGCCAAGAAACTCGGGGCCCAGATTATGGGACTGGGTGCGTTCACCAAAGTGGTGGGTGACGCCGGCATCACCGTGGCCAAACGAGCACCGTTACCCATCACCACGGGTAACAGCTACAGTGCCTCCGGCGCGCTCTGGGCCGCCCACGACGCCGCCAAAAAAGTCGGCCGCGTGAGTATTGGCAAGAGCGGCAAAATGGCGGGTAAGGCGATGGTGGTCGGGGCCACAGGCGCCATTGGTTCCGTGTGCGCGCGCCTGCTGGCAAAAGCCGTGGACGAAATCTACATGGTGGCCCCGGAGGCAGCCAAGTTGCTGGCGCTGAGGGAAAGTATCGAACTGGAAACTCCTGGGGCCATCGTTCACGTCTCTGCCACCACGGATCGGGATCTTTCAGAAATGGATATGGTGGTCACCGCTACGTCCGGGGCCGGTAAACGCATTCTGGACATCATGCAGGTGAAACCCGGCTGTGTGATCACCGACGTGGCCCGGCCATTGGATATCCCGGCGGAGGACGTGGCCAAGCGGCCGGATGTGCTGGTAATCGAATCCGGGGAAATCCAGCTACCCGGAAACGTTCGCATGAAGGACATCGGCTTGCCCCGGGGCATCGCCTACGCCTGTCTGGCCGAGACGATTGTGCTGGCGCTGGAAGCGAGATTCGAGAACTTTACCCTGGGCCGAAACATTGAATGGGAGAAGGTGCGGGAGATCTACAAGCTCGGGCTCAAGCACGGCATGGAGCTGGCCGCCATATCGGGCGTGAATGGTGTGTTTACCGAGGAGGACTTTGAGCGGGTGCGGACTCTGGCCGAAGAGGCCGAAGAGCCCGCTTGAGTCAAGGTTAGGTGTCGAGTTTTTTGCGCATCAGATAACGCAGGAATTGGGCGCCACGCACCGTCACTCGCTGTTCATCCACCACCTCAAAACCGTGGCGCTCGAAGAAGGGCCGGGCAACCACGCTGGCCTCGGTCTTGAGTTCTGTTACGCCCAGCTCTTTGAGCTGCTGCTCTGCCTCGTGATAAAGGGCAGAAGCAATGCCGCGACGGGCGTAGTTGGGAGCGGTGAATACCAGATCGACATGGCCGTCTTTTTCATAGGAAATGAAACCGGCGAGATCTGTGCCTTCTTCTGCCACCAGGGTCTCCAGAGACTCCAGGCGCTCACGCCAGGTATCCAGATGGGGTGTGCGTGAAGCCCAGGCATAGCGCTGGGTTTCGTCGTAGGCGCCTGCCGTGAGCTCATGCACGGAATCGGTGAACAGGCGAACCACCGGGCTCAGATCCTGAATCCGGTATTTACGAATGGTGATCGAAGTTACGGTACTCATGTCGGTTCAGTGTGCACCTGTGTTGGAAAGCAGGTTGATAACCAATACGCCGGCTACAATCAGCAGCATACCGACAACCGCAGGAAAATCCAGCTTTTGACCGAGCAGTAACCAACCAATGAGCGAAATTAATACAATGCCCAGCCCGGCCCAGACGGCATAGGCAATCCCCACTGGAATCACCTTGATGGCCAGCGCCAGAAAATAGAAGGCAACACTGTACCCGATCACCACCACAACACTTGGCAGCAGGCGGGTGAATCCGTCACTGGATTTCAGTGCCGAGGTAGCAATCACTTCGGCCACAATGGCCAGACCAAGAAGCAGCCAGCTTTTCATAGAACGTGTTAAAACCATCACCAAGTGAATGAGGAGCTAAATAAACTGTGGTGGCTGAAACGGCTGTGCTGGTCACGCTAAGGCGTGCGCAACGGCTTGCTCCGCGTGGATGCGGGTGGTGTCGTAAAGCGAAATGGCAGTATCAGCCTGCTGCACCAATAAGCCAATTTCGGTACAACCCAGTATTACGCCTTGCGCTCCTCGTGCGGCCAGTGAGTCCAGCACCTGCAGATAGCCCTGTTTTGAAGGTTGGCGGATAATACCACGGCATAGCTCGTCATAAATCACGGTATGCACGAATTCCCTCTGCGCGTCACCCGGCACTAAAACCCGGATGCCACGGTTCTCCAGACGCTCCTTGTAGAACGCCTGTTCCATGGTGAATTTTGTGCCGAGAAGGCCGACACAATGGATCCCATCGCGATGAAGCGCATCAGCTGTCGCATCGGCGATGTGAAGCATCGGCAGGCCAGAAGCCTTCTCAATACTATCTGCCACTTTGTGCATGGTGTTCGTGCACAACACAATGAAATCGGCCCCTGCCGCGGCCAACGCCTTTCCGACCGCACCAAGAATTTCCCCGGTCGCTGCCCAGTCCCCCTGATGTTGCAGGGTTTCGATCTCGGCAAAATCCACACTGTAGAGAACCAGTCGCGCTGAGTGCAGCCCGCCCAGCTCGTCTCGCACTCTCTGGTTGATCAACTGATAGTAGGTTTGGGTGGATTCCCAGCTCATTCCACCGATGAGACCTATGGTTTTCATAGTAGTGGCTTCTTCCTTTGAAATAATTGAACCAGGCAAGCCTGCCTGGAATCCGTGCGGCTTCCGTCGAGTTCCCTGAGTCTTGGGGAAACCCCGATGGTATTGTTTTACGCATAGCGCTGTATAGAGGTTCCGGCACCGGAATCAAATTTGACGTTACCGGAGGTGTAAATCGCTTGACCAAATAGATGTCCACCCAATAACATGCATAAAAAATGAATGTTAAATCCAGTAGCAAACCGAGGTATCCAGATGGCCCTGTCATTCGTGAATATTTTCAAGAAAGAAGACGCAGAAACTGAAAGCAATGGCGTTGAACACGTCGAGGCAAGTGGTATTGCGGAGACGCAGAACGACGAGCCAAAAAAGGGTGGGCACGGCGAGGGCGGTACCTGCTGCGGGTCCTGTTCGTAAACCGGAGCTTGAAGTTAACCCCGGGCTGAAGCCCGGGGTTAGTTTCGACCCTTTAACACTGAATAAATCTGATACGCCGCGTGTTCTGAATCTTCAGAAGGCGCCTTTCGGTTTTTTTCCCAAGACGTCAGCAAATTCAGAACCCGTTTTTCGTCATTACTGCGGAACCCTGGCCAGTACACATAGGGCACCAGGGTCGGGCGGCTGATGAAAAACAGCGCGGCTTCCTCCGGTTTCTCTTCTATATCGCCACGCAGCCCCAGGGTGAAACGCCGGCCTTCGCTTCCGGTGAGCGACACCAGCAAGGAGTTGTTGTCATCTACGCGCCGGGCGTCACTTACCGTGATGGGCGGTTCCAGGCTGGGCACCGAGGTTATGATGTACTGAAAGATAATCAGCCCCAGGAGCAGGACAAGAAGCCCCGCCAAAGCGATCGATTTAACCATGAGTGTCTCGTGGAACCCGTTTAAAGTTGGTTTTAATGGCGGGTTGCAAGTGTAACACTACTAACTGGCTTACAAGTCTCCGGAAACTAGCCTTACCGCAACATCCCGGTATTCCGTGTTGTTTTCGCTCTCATGCCTGGAGCTGAACAGATTCAGCCACTGATCCTTCGTTAGCAATACCTCTCCGGTACCGGTAACGTTCTGGCTTACGGGATCGTAATGGCCGGCGAACTTGAAGGTGAAGTCGCTGGGGGATTCTGGCCGCGCCTTGAGCTCAAAGCCTAATGTTATTTCCGGTGAAGATACAAATCCCGTGCCGTCAGGGTCTACGTCAACTTTCAGTAGACGCGACTGTTCCAGAAACGCCGGGCGTAATTCGGTCGGAGCGTTGCCCGGCTCTGTGGCCTGGCATTCGCAATAGCGAACCTCCAATACCATCGGGCTGTTTTTGAGGTAGTGTTCGGGAGACGGGCCGCCGGCTTGGGTAATGCCGGGAAGCAGGCACAGCATTGTAAGGCCGAGCAAACCGAATTTGGGTGATGCGATCCTTTGCATGATTGCGCTCCATTCAAGGTTTAACCAGAGGTGTTCAAGCTATTCTGTTTTAAGTTCCGCCGCAAGTTCCGCCAGCCGATTGGAAGGCCTGCACATTAGCACGCATCGTTTGCAAGCATACTGGCCACGAATCAGAACGCCTGATTCAGCTTCCTGCGTGCCTCCGCTAACTGGCTCACCGCGAGCCCGTAGGGTTTCAACTCTACGGCTCGCTCCAGGTTATGAACGGCTTCCCGGTAACGTTTCTGGCCCAATAGAAATGAACCGTAATTGCCCCAGGCGTAGGCATAGTCCGGGTCCAGATCGATCATTTCCCGATACAGCCTATCTCGCTCCACAAGGTTTTTAGTAGCCTTGGCCAACCGCATGCGCTCCTGAAGCAACAGCCGTTTCTGATACTTCTGGGATGCTCTGCTCTCGATTTCTTTGAAACCCTCTGCGGCGAATTTTTCGTCTTTGTGGTGTATCGCGATAACCGTTCGCAGGTACCAGGGGTAGAAGCTCTGTTCATCCAGTGAGTCTGCGGTATTCAAATGATCCCAGGCCGTACGCAGTTCGCCTTGAATAATGAGCACCATAGCCAACTGAACGTGTGCCATGGCGAGGTTCGGCCCATTACGAACTGCGCGTTCCGCCTGTTGCCTTGCGGTGCTGACGGCGCTTTCTTCGTAGGCCCGGCGATCGTGTCGTTGCCCAACCCTGTAGCCGTTCACCAGAGTCAGGCGGGATTGGGCAACCGCCACCCATGGCTCGTCGCCGTCCAACACATTGGCGCGCTGAATCAGGTAACTCGCTTCATTACGTTGATCAAGATCGAGAGGGTCACGCTCAATCAAGAAGTACGCCTGCCTGGCCATTTCGACGGCGGTGGCGGCTTGGGTCAGAGCGGAGAAAAAGGTGAGGACGATTAGCGCGCAGGCGCTTCTGATTCCCTTCATGAGAGACAACTCCAAGTTTGCTGATCTGCACTGGTCGCGGGCTGGATATGAACCTGAGAACAGGCTACGAAAATGAGTAGGGGGATTCCAGTCCTCATGCCTCATTTCCAGTGATTACACCTTGCCCGGCGTGATGCGCGCAATCGTACGGAACTCCCGGGTCAGTACCGTGGGCCGGCCAAAGTGCTGGCGGATCAGGCCATAGCCGATGGCAGGCTCAAAGCGAATCCCCGCGAGCTCTGATCCCGGCGCCAGTGATACCTGGGCGGCCACCTTCTCTACCGGCAAAACAACCACCCCTTCAGGAATTGCTATATCCCCGATTCTTACGTCCCCCGCAAGACTGAACCAGATGCTGCTGCACGCCTCAGAATGCAACAGCTTTACCACAGGTTCCGCTACCGATTCTGAGACAGCTGCAGACCAAACCCCCTGAACAAAGGCCGAAAGCGGGCCCGATGGACAGGACAACTGAAAGTCGAATGCAGGTTTGCCAAGGCTACTGGGGTTTATAGTTGCCTACCTCTGGCTTGAAGGTTTTGACGATCCGGTTCCAGCTGTTGATAGCGTTCACCGCGATGGTTACATCAACCAGCCCTTTTTCGCCAAGGGCCGTTGCCAGTTTGTCATAGTATTGGTCGTCCACCGGCTTGCTTTGGGTAAGATGCTCTGCCCACTCAAGAGCCGCGCGCTCTGTGGCTGAGTACATCGGCATATCCCGCCAAGCGCTCAAGCCAATCAAACGCTCCACTGTCTCGCCCTGGGCCAGGGCATCTTTACTGTGCATGTCCACGCAAAAGGCGCACTGGTTAATCTGTGAAACCCGTAGCTTCAGCAGCTCCCACAACGCCGTGCTCAGGATGCTGGAGTCGCTGAACTGCTCTTTCAGATAGGCTTCCTGATTCAATAGGATCTGCATGGCTTTGGGTGCCAGGCCGATATAGTTCGCGCGTGCAGTCATCGTTCATGTTCTCCAATAGTGTTGGAGTTTCACAATAATGACTATGGGCGAGCGGGTATTGAAGATTTTCGACACAACGCCACTCACTGGCGTTTGATACACAGCTTGACGTACAGGCAGTAGCTTGCAAACAACAGAATCGGCGCTGCGTACCAGAGATAGGACATTTCACTCGCGCCAGAGCGGTAGAGACCAATAACAACCACCGCACTGATCAGACAGCTTGCAGGCGCTGCATACAGGGCCGAGTTGAGTACCGAGAAATCGAACGGAGTGGGGCGGTGGGTGTTACCCACGGCGCTGAAACCGAATACACCCAGCAGAAACAGCATGTAGGCCAGAAGCACCTGGCCGATTGTGCCGGTAATTACCCATCCGAGAGTCATTGAAAGTCCTTTTTATCCACTGATTACGCAGGGCAGTCTATAACGTGCTAATGGCCCTGTGGAGGTTCTGTTTTGCTTGATCTTCGTATCTTTCGTTAAACAGCTCAAGGTTGTAAATGCTGCCACTACTCAGAAAGGACCGAAGCAGCTCCTTTCGCTTCTTGCGGTAGATAAACCCGGGCACCAGCCTGTACTCATTGCGCACGTTACGCTCAAACTGATCGTACACCTCAGGCGGGGCGCCCAGAATGGCAAGGTCGATATCCACAATCAGATGCTCGTCCGGCGTCTTCACGTTGCCATTGTGCAGAGTGGCCATGATGAGGTTGTGCACGCGCTCGATGCCTGCCTTACCGTAACTGTGAGCAGTCAGGAACGCCTGTGCCCAGTTTGCGCTGTCCAGCTCGTTAGTCTTCGACAGGGGCTTGTAGACGGCATCGTGGAACCAGATGGCCAGCTCCAGCTCTTCCGGTTTTTCAGCGATTTCCTTTACGCCGTCAAGGTGGGTAAGCATGGCATCAATGTGATCGACGGTATGGTAGAACCGGTGCTTCTCTGAGTAGGCGGCATGGAGTGCGTGATAACACTCTTCTGAAAGCGGGAGCCCCAGAGCGCTCATCAGGGTTTGCCATCGTGTTTGGTTCATTGCTCTAGCCACCTTTGCCCGGAAAGATCACCCGATAAACGGCGCGCCATACCACGGAATCCAGCGGAGCATACCGCAACGCCTGAGCAACCGCGCCCCAGGGCGTCGCCGAGTCTCCTGCTGATGCAAAATGACGGGCTTTCCGGCAGTAGAAGCGGGCCAGACCCCAGCGGATGTCACTGGGTTGGAGTGTACTTCCGTATTCCCCTATAAAATCACGAATGATCGCTTCGTTGGCGGCAAATCGGCGTTTCTTATCGCTGGAAATCTGGTCTGCCATCACCCGGTAATAGCCCCAATACTCGGGCACATACAGGAAGGTGAAACGGGCTGAAAAACGCAGCCAGATGTCGTAATCGTCGGCAACGCCGTAGCGGCCCGAAAACCCGCCCATGGCATCGAAGCATTTCCGCCGCGCCATTACCGTGTTGATGCTCACGCTGTTGTCCACCAACATCTGGCGAGCAATCCGGCCCGAGTATCGGCGCATATTCTTGCGGGACAACTCCCGGCCCTGTTCATCGATCATGATTTCATCACTGTGAAGGACATCCACCTCCGGGTGAGCCTGCATCAGCGCCACTTGCCGTTCCAGCTTTTCAGGCACCCACAGGTCATCGGAATCCAGAAAACACAGTAATTCGCCCCGGGCATATTGAAGCGCCAGGTTGCGGGCAATGCTCTGGCCCTGGTTTTCCTGAAAGTGGTAGTGGATGCGGTCATCATCCAGGTAACTGGCCAGCTTCTCACGGGTGCTATCCCGGGAGCCATCATCAACGATGATGAGCTCCCAGTGGGGATAAGACTGGGCCAACACAGACTCAACCGCTTTCGTGATGGTGCGCTCACGGTTGAAGGTGGGGGTGATGATGCTGACCAGAGGAGCAGACGCAGGAGCAAATTGTCCTGATTGGTGTCCTTCGCGGGACTGAGGTGCCGCAGGGGAGGCTGCAGAATTGAAGCGATGGGTCATGCCTGAGACTCTTCGGGAATTTGAACCAACAGATCAGTCGCCCCAATATCCACCCCTGCCTGGGAGAGCAAAGTTGACACTTGCCCCCGATGATGGGTTTGATGGTTGAAGAAATGAAGCACCAGGCTTGAAAACCGTTTACTGGCCGGAATCCCTTTGGTGTTGTGATAACTGAGAGTGACAGCGAGATCGTCTTCGGTTAACTCGGAAATCCAATGGATAATCAGCCAATCCAACCAGGTTCGGTGTTCTGTTAAGTGCGCAATATCACCAAAGAGAATTTGGTTCAGGCTAGTTGGATTATCAAGGGTAGCGATTTCTCGGAGCGAGACCTGACATGACGGATGAGTAGCAAAACGTTTGAGCCAGATCGTATCTCCGACGAGGATATGGTTCAGTGTTCCCAGAATAGAACCAAAGAAGGCGCCGCGATCTTTCGCCAGCACATCGGCCGAAAGCTGTGCGGCCGCATCGTAGATCTTTGCGTTCATCCACTGATTGTAAGTGGCGAGCAGTTCAAAGTGGTTTTTCAGGTTCATTGGAATTCCGTTCCGTACCTAGCTGTAAAGCCTTGAATTGTCCTCGAATGGCGGTGAAGTCCCAGAAGCAAATGGGTGGCTTTGACCACATTGTTACACATTTACCGAATACTTGAGGTCACGGGCCTCATCTCCAGTCATACCACGAAAGCCCCAGCAGTGGGGAGGTTGTTCCTTGATTGTGATCTCAACATCCACGGGTGAGATGCCAACCACGGACTCAATCTTTTGGAAGAGCTCCTTGATCAAAGCTTTTTGGGTCTCGGGCGTTCGGCCCTGCATTATATTGATCTCGATGGCCGTGTAGGCGGGAGTTCTGCCACCGGGATAATAAAAATCCTCGGGTTCCATGGGGATAAAACGATGAGCCCGCTTGTCTTCCGGCATACCGAGTACGGACCGCATACATCCGTGAATGACCTCGGAGAGCTGAGCCTTGATCGGATTGAGATGTTCTCTGATTCCGTAAATGACTATCACGATGCCTCCTGCAATGGGTAATGTCCGCAAAGACGGGGTAGAACCTGAACAGATCTAATTGATTGGTTGCATTTACTCTTCGCCCAAGGCCTGAAGTAGCCAATGCGCAAGCTCCCTGGCCTGGTCTGCACTGAGGGAGACAGGGACGGCTTGATAAGACAGAAGGCTCTTGGCAACGACCTTTAAGCCAACCGCTTTCTCGCCATTTTCGAGCTCTAGCCCTACGACATCAATACGCTGTTTCAGGGGGCCCTTTCCGAGAGTATTAACCTCTGCTAGCTTGCCGATATTCTTGCCTTGATAAAGGCTGAATAAGTTCATAGGCCCTCCCTCTGCCATATAACGCTTTTGTTCAGCGGTGCCCTTGTAGCGCAGCGAAATGGGCATCCGGTGGAGGGCCGCCAGGCCCGGAACGAACTGGAACAACTTGTTATAGCTGCTCAAGGTGAGACTATTGTGCAAATCAATTTCCCCAGCTCAAAACTCCATATACTGATCCCCAAACAGGTACCGATTACGAATACTGATAAGGTCAGTGGAATTTTGTCTCTAAAAAACCTAAATTGTTTTTGTTCATTTACCCAATCTATCTGGTGCTGCCAGAAAAATTTGTAATGTGCATACCAATCGCTAAGCATAATCTGTTTGCTTTGGCACAATGAATAGTACTCAGCCTGAAGCGTGGTTAATTGTTTTTCAAATTCTGTGATATCTTTTTCATCAGCGCCCTTTGCTTTGCGATACAGGTTTCCAAGTTCATTGTATAGTTTTGTCAAGGCTATTCCGGATTTCTCATACTCCAACTTATTGCTATCGTAGAGTGATATATACAATCCAACGATGCCTAGAATTATAAAAGATGCGGAAAGAAACTTGGTTGACAAACCATCAAATGCAAGTGCATAAATGCCAAAAGCCATTGAGAAAAAACTTATAAAACCAGGAGTTTTCTCGACTATATCATAAGTGGCAAAATGCTTCTTTGCACCAAATCCAACATTATAACCAGTCTCAGCGATAGCTTTTAACAATTCATCTTTTTTCATGATTTCTCACTGAATGGGCACATCAATTCTATCTTTGGCTACCACAACACCATCTTTAATAGCGTAGCACTCCACAACGTGCTCACCTCGAAAGTCTGTAGTTTCCCTCCTTTTATTGTATCCTTCATCCGAAACAATTTGACCACGGACACAATCTTTTTTCTTAGCCTCAGGACCCCTATTCAAAACCTTCCACTTTATTAAATATGGTTCCGGTACGCCACAATATTTTATTGTAAACAGTAGCTTTTTATTTGCCAGTAGTGGTATCGATTTTGCGAGCATATGTGTTAGAAAGTGCTCTCTGAAACCGCGCTGTGAAACTTCGCACTCCAAAGTTATGGAATACCGAATATCAACAGGATATTGGTCTTCAATAAACTGCTCAGTATCCCGCCAAGTCTGTTGACTTTTCGCAGCAGATTCTTGAACCTTCTGAGTCTTACCAGGAAAGGGACGACCATAAACTTTCTTCCATTTATCATTGGCGCTATCAGAATCACCGGCTTCGATAGCATTTAAGCAAAGATCATATGCCTTTTTTGCTTTCTTTTGAAATTTCTTTTTTACCTTAACGTTTTGGCCACTGCCAAGAGCTTTATAATGGCTTTGGTCGGGCAGTTCAGATAGATATTTAAAAAAATCTCTGCTCATTCGGTCATAATACGAGTAACTTTTACCATCGTAGTCAGATGTAGACTTAAGAAAATTATGCGCTAAAGTATCGATAAGCAGACCGCCTATTCCTACTCCATGCTTGTTTTTCCATGCCCTAGCCATCTTACACAGTCGACGTAAATTTTTATTTTTCTGCTCCACGAACTCTTTCATTGCACGTATTTCTTCGCGAGGCTTGGTGATCGACCAGCGACCACCGTTATACGTATCTGGGTACTTAAAGCTTCCATCTCCCTGTTCGAAAACTGGTTGTACTTCTATGTGGAAGTTTTGGTAAGTTGCAGTTACAACCAGTCTATCGACGCGAACATCTGTTTTCGGGTATCTAGCCTTGATCGCATCCTTGGTGTCGGTTAGTAATCTTGATTGGCCACCATTCTTATATTTATCCCATTGACCCGCTGGCATGATATACAACATATCTAAATCAGAAACGCCTTTAATGGCTGTCCAGCGGCCGTAAGAGCCTACTTGTAAGCTATTGTCGGTCTTAGATTCTGAGTCTCTAAACTTCTTATTGAGACTGGATGTAATTTCACCGTAACGCGAACTGATAGTGTCAGCATTATCAACCTTCAGATTAATTAGGAAATTAGAAAACATCTCAGTTACGGCCATAGATAACTCTACATTGATACTTAAGAAATTAGTTTAGACTTGACGCTTAAATGGGGGGGGCTATAACAGTGTATTAGATAGCAGTCTTCATCATTGAAATTGTCTGACCCTTCATTATCACGCATCCATAATACAAACCCGCTGGTTGTCGACGTTCTAAAAACACCCGAAGATCAAGTAACTACAAGTCCAAAAAAGAATCAGTCTAGATCAATCTTCAGTAATATCAACGCAGTCTAATTTTTCGGGAATAACGAAGCACTACATATTTTCCGCCCAACAAAAAGGCCCGGAAGCTTCCACAACCAGGCCTTGTCGTTAATCAGCGGTCAATCACCTCAACCGCATTTGCTGTCGCCGCAAGACAGGCAGGTAGCGCAGCCGTCCATCACGATCACCGCCTTGGTGTTGCACTTGCCGCACATGGTGGCGTTGGCCGGGTAATCGCTACTGGAATCATCATTGGTGGCCTTGTTCTGGCTGGCTTCAAACTCCGCGCGCTTCTCGGCGAGAATGCGCTTGGTGGTTTCGCTCAGCTCGTCGCTTTCCAGCAGGCCGATGGCTTTCAGGTGTTTCTCGATTACGGCCCCGATTTCAGCAACCAGGGACGGCATGAAAACACCGCCTTTCTTGAAGTAACCACCGTTGGGGTCGTACACGCTACGCAGCTCTTCCACCAGGAAGGTGACATCGCCACCTTTACGGAAGACCGCAGAGATAACGCGGGTGAGGGCGATTACCCACTGGAAATGCTCCATCGACTTGGAGTTGATGAACACTTCATAGGGCTGACGGCTCTCGTGGTCGGTGCCTTCGTTTAGCAGGATGTCATTGATGGTAATGTACATCGCGTGCTCGGCCACCGGCGGCTTGATCTTGTAGGTGGTGCCCAGGAGGAAATCCGGGCGTTCGATGTTCTCGTTCATCTCCACCGGCTTGGTGTCGGCTTTCACCGGCGCCTGGTGCTCACCCGTGGTCTCGGTGTCGGCTTTCTTTACCCGGTAGCCGACGATCTTGTTGCTGATTTTCACTGTCATTTTCGTAGTTCCTGTCTGTCGGTTCCCGGATTAATACTTGCCGTAAGTGCCTTCTTTCAGCGCGTCGAAGAGGTTGGCGGCGGTATGGATTTCGCCGTCGTACTCTACCTGTTCGTTGCCGCGCAAGGTCACTTTGCTGCCGTCGTCCAGGGTGAACTCATACATTGTGTTCTCAAGGTCTTTCTCTTTAACCAGTACGCCCTGGAACGCTTCCGGGTTGAAGCGGAAGGTGGTGCAGCCTTTCAGACCCTTGTCGTAGGCGTACAGGTAGATGTCCTTGAAATCCTGGTACGGGAATTCTGTTGGAACGTTAGCGGTTTTGGAAATGGAGGAATCTACCCATTTCTGTGCCGCAGCCTGGATGTCGACGTGTTGCGTGGGCGTTACGTCGTCAGATGTGGTGAAGTAGCTGGGCAGCTTCTTGTCTTCTTCATCGGAGAACGGCATGGCGCCCGGGTTCACCAGGTGGCGGTAGGCCAGCAGTTCGAAGCTGAATACGTCTACCTTCTCTTTGGTTTTACGGCCTTCACGAATGATGTTCCGGGCGTAGTGGTGAGAGAAGCTCGGTTCAATGCCGTTACTGGCGTTGTTGGCCAGCGACAGGCTGATGGTGCCGGTCGGAGCAATGGAGGTGTGGTGGGTGAAACGGCCACCTTTCTCGGCCAGCTTGGCCACCAGCTCCGGCTCTACTTCAGCAATGCGGCCCATGTAGGCGCTGTACTTGGCGTGCAGTACCTTGCCTTTGACCTTGTCGCCCACCTTGATGCCGTCTTCGGCCAGTTTCGGGCACTTGGCCATCATTTTCGGCGTTACTTCAAACTCGTCGTCCATGATTGGCGCCGGGCCTTTCTCTTCCGCCAGGGCCAGCGACTGGCGCCAGCCTTCAACGGCCATTTCTCGAACCACTTCTTCAGTGAACTGCACGGACTCTTCTGAACCGTAGGGCATGCGCAGCATGGCCAGGGTAGAACCAAGGCCCAGGATGCCCATGCCGTGACGGCGCTTGTAGGTGATTTCGTGGCGCTGTTCGGCCAGGGGCAGGCCGTTGATTTCGACTACGTTGTCCAGCATGCGGGTGAAGGTGCCCACCACTTTGCGGTACTTCTCGTAGTTGAAGCTGGCTTTCTCGGTGAACGGGTACTCAACGAATTTGGTGAGGTTCACGGAGCCCAGCAGGCAGCTGCCGTACGGGGGCAGGGGCTGCTCGCCACAGGGGTTGGTGGCGCGGATGTCTTCACAGAACCAGTTGTTATTCATCTGGTTGACCTTGTCGATCAGGATAAAGCCCGGCTCGGCGTAGTCGTAGGTGCTGGTCATGATGGTGTCCCAGATGAACTGGGCTTTCACCGTTTTGTAGATACGGCAGGCAACTTTGCCTTCGTTGTTCACCACGTAGCCTTCCTGTACCGGGAAGTCACGGTATACGAATTGGCTGGCATCGGTCAGGTCCAGGCCTTCGTCGTCGGCTTCTTTCTGGGTGACCGGGAAGGACAGGTGCCAGTCGTCACCGTTGCGCACGGCTTCGATGAAGTCTTCGGTGATCAGCAGGGACAGGTTGAACTGGCGCAGGCGGCCGTCTTCACGCTTGGCCTGGATGAATTCGATCACGTCTGGGTGGTGTACGTCGAAGGTGGCCATCTGGGCACCGCGGCGGCCACCAGCGGAAGACACGGTGAAGCACATGCGGTCGAAGATATCCATGAACGACAGCGGGCCAGAGGTGGTGGCACCAGCGCCGGCAACATAGGCACCGCGCGGGCGCAGGGTCGAGAATTCGTAACCGATACCACAGCCAGCCTTGAGGGTGAGGCCCGCTTCGTGGTTTTTCTCCAGGATATCGTTCATGGAATCCTGGATGGTGCCGGATACGGTGCAGTTAATGGTGGAGGTTGCCGGCTTGTGGGCTTCGGCACCGGCGTTGGAGGTAATGCGGCCGGCAGGGATGGCACCATTTTGCAGTGCCCACAGGAATTCCTTCATGTACTTGTCGCGTACATTCTTTTTCTCAACCTCGGCCAGGGCCTTGGCCACGCGCTCGTAGGTTGCGTTGATGTCTTTGTCGACAGGCTCGCCGGTCTTGGTCTTGAGCTGGTACTTGCTGCTCCAGATATCCAGCGAAGCTTCCTGCATGGGAATCGTTGTGATCACTGCCTGTGCCTTAGCGTTCATTGCCACCCTCGGTTTTCAGTATGTCTCTTTTTGAAGACGCCGTCCTCAGCGCCTTACCCCTGTGTGTTTCTGGTACTGCATTGGTTATCGCGCCAGCAGAAGCACTATATATGGTGTTTGTGCCTGGCCGGGAAGGCTGCCTTCCATAACCGGAATTCTGTGTTGATCACTGCTGCCAGCCTTGTGTCTGCTGGCATTTCTACTGCTTGACATTCAGTAGGTGTTGGCGTATCCGGCCCTATATATGGGCTTATTTTTTGGGAAGTATAACAGGATATAGTGTTCTGTGAATAAGAGAGCAACTATTGATTGGCGCTTGGGGGCAAAGAAAATCAATGGAAAAGTTCTTGAATCTGCGGGAAGCCGCGCCATTGCCGGTTTCTCTGCAGGTCACTACATGTTGTGGTTAAAAAGTGTGCGCCTGAAAAGTTGTGGAATGCAGGTTTTTGTGACTTCTGCACGTATCCAAAAACGACGTGTCGGTAGAGTATGAGAGTGGCGTCGTAATACTGCAGTGGCCCACAGGAAGTGATAACGACTATAAAAGGAAAAGAACAATGAAAGGCCTGAAACCTACCGTTCTTGCGCTGTGTATTGCCGGGGCGCCCCCTGCGGCCCTGGCGTTTCAACCGTTGGATGAAACCACGATGGGAAACATCACCGGCCAGGCGGGTGTGACCATTGAGCTGGAGACCAAACTGAACATTGATCGGTTTATCTACACCGATGAAGGTTCGCTTGAGATCAACAACATCTTTGTGGGCGGTACCAACCGTAGCGATCTGTTCCCGGAGTTGGGTGTTAACCTGATGGGCGGTGCCGCCCAGGAAACCGATTTGCTGGATAACATTCGTATTGAAATCGATGTGCTCAGTGACGGTGATGCCATCATCAACGTGCTACCGCAGATGTTCGGTGCGGTGGATGTGCGGGTCTCGACTGACCAATGGAACTTAGTCGGCACTACGGACTCCACGACCATCCTCGATAATTTCACTGCCGATATCCTGATGGGCGGTGCCAACATCGAGATTGATGCCGATACCGACGTGATGAACCTGCGCGCCGATATCGCCATTGATAACATGGAGTTTGACGCACCGTTCCTGGCGGTGGGTATCCGGGATTTGCGTCTGACCGGCGATACCTATGACCCGGTTCGCAACAAGAACATTCCGGACCTGTTCGCCAAGGTGGACCTCGATATCTACAAGAGCTCCAACAGCCTGGGTGTCGACAGCCTGGCGGTGGATATGGATTCGTTCCGTGCCGATATGACCATTGGCGGTGTGCTGGTGGGTGGTACGTCCATTGGCAGCATCTTCATGGACGACCTGGCCATCACCAATACCCAGATGGTGATCTACGGCCATTAAAATGGTTGAGCAGAAACAAAAACGGGGTCGCGTAGGCCCCGTTTTTGTTGGTCGGGTGTTTTAACCCAACAGCAGACTGTCGTCGTCCACTTCCAGGCCGCGTTGTTTCTCAAACAGGCCCAGCAGGTCTTTCACCTCCAGTCCGTCCCGGTCTTTGCCGGCAATATCGAATACCACCTGGCCCTGGTGCAGCATCACGGTGCGGCTGCCGACTTCCAGTGCCTGTTTCATGCTGTGGGTGACCATCAGGGCGGTGAGCTTCTGCTCCTCAATGATCTGCTGGGTGAGTTCCAGCACGAAGTTGGCGGTTTTCGGGTCCAGAGCTGCGGTGTGCTCATCCAGCAGCAGAATGCTGGAGGGCGTGAGGCTGGCCATCAGCAAGCTGACAGCCTGGCGCTGGCCGCCGGAAAGCAGGCCCATTTTGTCGCCCAGGCGGTTTTCCAGGCCCAGTTTCAGGGTGGCAAGGCTTTCCCGGAACTGGCCCAGATACTGTTTTTTCACCGCGCTGGTCAGGCCCCGGCTTTGGCCGCGTTTGATGGCCAGCGCCAGGTTTTCTTCAATGGACAGGTTTTCACAGGTTCCGGCCAGGGGATCCTGGAACACCCGGGCAACCCGGGCCGCACGTTTGTGGGTAGGCAGGCGGGTAACGTCCAGGTTGTCGACGATAATCTGGCCGCTGTCCACCATGACTTCGCCGGCGAGGGCGTTCAGGAAGGTGGATTTTCCGGCGCCGTTGCTGCCGATGACCGTCACGAATTCGCCCTGGTTTACCGTCAGGCTCATGCCCCGAAGGGCCGGGTTTTCCAGCGGGGTGCCTTTGCCAAAGGTAAGCCGCAGATCGGTTGCGCTGATCATAGTGCCTCCTCAGGCCTTTTTGCTGGTGAAACGACTGGCGATCTTGGTGCGAACGCCAGGCAGTACGATGGCCAGGGTAACCAGAACCGCGGTAATCAGATTCAGATCCTGTGCCTGCAGGCCGAGGACATCGGCATTCAGGGCAAAGGCAATGGCCAGTCGGTAGATGATGGCGCCCACCACACACGCCAACAGGGCGCGTACCACGGTGGAGGGGGTGATAACGGCTTCACCGCCAATCAGTGAGGCGAGGCCGATCACGATTACGCCTACACCCATGGTGACGTCTGCTGCGCCCTGGCTCTGGGCAAACAGAGCACCGGCCAGACCCACCAGACCGTTGGACAGAGCAACCCCCAGTATGATCATGCCGCCGGTCGCAATGCCCTGGGCGCGAGCCATGCGGGCGTTGGCGCCAGTGGCGCGCATGGCCAGGCCAGTCTCGGATTTCATGAAACGCCATAACAGAATCAGGGACACAATAGCGACCAGGGTAAACAGCAACACCGGCACCTGATGGAAAGCCAGGCCCAGGTCGTACCAGGGAGTCAGTACCGTTTCTTCTGTGAGCAAGGCCACGTTCGGCCGGCCCATGATGCGCAGGTTCACGGAGTAGAGCGCGATCATGGTAAGGATGGAGGCCAGCAGGTTCAGAATGTTGAGTTTGACATTCAGGATGGCGGTTACGGCACCGGCGGCCATGCCGGCCAGTACCGCACAGCCAGTTGCCAGCCAGGGATTCCAGCCTTCAATAATCAACATGGCGGCAACGGCGGCGCCCAGGGGGAAGCTGCCATCCACCGTCAGGTCGGGGAAGTCGAGAACACGGAAAGAGAGATAGATACCAAAGGCAACCAGGCCGTAGATCAGGCCGGTTTCGAGAGCACCGTAGAATGCGATTTCACTGAGCATGGGTAGTTTTTCACCGTGAAAGAAAACGGGCGGGCCCTTTTGGGGTCCGCCCGTGTTGGTCAGGCGTTACTTGTCGTTTTTGACGACTTTGACGGCTTCCTGGATGAGGTCTTCGGGCAGAGTGACGCCCATGCGTTCGGCGGCCTCGGGGTTCACGTACAGATCCAGTTCTTCCATGGTTTCAACCGGCATGTCGGCTGTGCCGGCACCTTCCAGTACGCGTGCGACCATGGCGCCGGTCTGGCGGCCGTGGTTGTAATAGTTGAAGCCCAAAGCGGCTACCGCGCCACGCTCAACGGTGGCAGTGTCGGCAGCAAAAACCGGGATCTTGGCCCGTTCGCCAACGGAAATAACCGCTTCGGCGGCACTGATCACGGTGTTATCGGTGGTCAGGTAGATGGCGTCGGCCTTGCCTACCAGGGAGCGGGCTGCGCCCAGCACTTCCGAAGTCTTGGTGGCCGCACCTTTAACCAGCTCCAGACCGCGGGCCTGCAGGCGTTCTTCCAGCAGTTCAATCAGCGCGGCGGCGTTGGCTTCGCCAGGGTTGTAAACGGTACCGATGCGCTTGGCGTCGGGCATTGCACGCTGCAGCATGTCCAGGTGCTTCTCGATGGGCAGCATATCGCTTACCCCGGTGATGTTGGCACCAGGGGCTTCCCAGCTTTGTACCAGTTTGGCGGCAACCGGATCGGTCACGGCAGAGAAGACCACGGGCACGTTACGGGCTGCAGCGGCAACGGTTTGTGCGGACGGTGTGGCAATGGCCACGATTACATCCGGGTTTTCACCCACAAACTTGCGGGCAATCTGAGAGGCAATGGCTGAGTTGCCCTGGGCACTTTCGTGCATCAGGCGCAGGTTTTCGCCTTCGCGATAGCCGCGCTCGGCCAGTTCGTCCTTAACGCCCTCATGTACGGCATCCAGTGCCGGGTGTTCAACAATCTGTGTGATGGCAACAACACGGGGGTCGTCCGCTTGAACCAGGCTTGCTGCGGCAAGCAGCGAGGCGCCGATCAGCGTGCGCAGGGATTTCTTGGCCATATGCCCATCTCCGAGTCAGTTACTGTTTTTTCCCGTGAAACCGGGGGCAAAAATTCAAGGTGCGCAAGTTTAACACAGCCATGCGACAATCGGTGTAGGGGAAGGCGCAGTTTGTTGCGACGATCGTTTGAGTGGTTGCAGATGCAAATTATTTTGCACGGATCACGTTTTGACGGGCTCTGGTGTGTTGAAATAGGCTACTAAAGTCTAATAATACGAGAACGCGAAAAAGCGAATCCGAAACTATAACGACAAATCAGGAAGGTCCATGGACACAACGAAAAAGCTCCCCCTGGATATGGTCTACCACTGGGAGGCCACCAGCCCTAATTCCCTTTATATGACGCAGCCCATTGGCGACGGTAAGGTGGTTGAGTACACCTGGGGCCGTGCCGTGGATGAGGCACGCCGGATGGCGGCGTACCTGAAATCCCTGAACCTGCCGGAGAAAAGCCGGATTGGTCTGATTTCCAAGAACTGCGCCCAGTGGGTAATGACAGACTGGGCCATCTGGATGGCCGGGCACATTTCCGTGCCGCTGTATCCCACCCTGAACGCCGATACCGTGAACTACATCCTCAACCACGCCGAGTGCGACGTGTTGTTCGTGGGTAAACTGGATGACTGGGACAGTATGAAATCCGGTGTGCCGGAATCGGTTCGCTGCATTTCCTATCCGCTGAGCCCGCCCAACGATTTCGAGACCTGGGACGACATTGTTGCCAAGTACCCGCCACTGGAAGGCAAAACCAGGCGTGATCCGGAAGAGCTGGCCACCATCGTGTATACCTCTGGCAGTACCGGTCGACCGAAAGGCGTTATGCTCAGCTTCAATAACATGGCGTTCGCCGCTGCTGGCGGTATCGAGACTCTGGGCGTAGGGCCAGGTGAGCGCATGTTGTCCTACCTGCCGCTGGCTCATGTATTTGAGCGCACCTTTGTGGAGCTGGGCTCTTTGTATTCCGGCTTCCAGCTTTATTTTGCAGAGTCTCTGGACACCTTCGTTCAGGATCTTCAGCGGGCACGGCCAACGCTCTTCCTTTCGGTTCCGCGCCTGTGGGTGAAGTTCCAGCATGGTGTTTTGCAGAAAGTGCCCAAGCAGAAGCTGGATCGCCTGCTGAAGATTCCGGTAGTGAACAAGCTGATCAAGAAGAAGGTGCTGAAAGGCCTGGGCCTGGACAAGGTGAAACTGGCCGGTTCCGGTTCCGCGCCATTGTCCAACGATGTTTTGGACTGGTACCGCAATCTCGGCCTGGAACTGCTGGAAGGTTATGGCATGTCCGAGAATTTTGCCTACTCTCACATGAACAAACCGGGCCGTACCCGCACCGGTTATGTCGGCGAAGCCCTGCCGGGCGTTGAAGTGAAGATCAGCGAGCAGGGCGAGGTGCTGGTGAAGAGCCCGGCCACCATGATGGGTTATTACAAGGACGAGGAGAAAACCGCTGAAGCTTTCACCGAGGATGGCTTCCTGCGTACCGGTGACAAGGGCGAGATTGACGAGATGGGCCGCCTCAAGCTGACCGGCCGCATCAAGGAGATCTTCAAGACCAGCAAGGGCAAGTACATTGCGCCGGCGCCGATCGAGAACCGCCTGATGTCTCACGATGCCATCGAAATGGTGTGTGTGTCGGGTGCCAACCAGACCCAGCCCCACGCGTTGGTGGTTCTGGGTGAGGAGATTCGCCCGAAAGCTGCTGACGAGAGCTTCCGCAAGGAGTTGGAAGAAAGCTTCAGGCAGCTGATTCAGGACGTAAACAAAACTGTAGATCCCCACGAACAGCTGGCTTTCATTACGGTGGTCAGCGATGAGTGGTCCATCGAGAACAGCTTCCTGACGCCGACGCTCAAGCTTAAGCGTAACGTGGTGGAAGATGCCTATCAGGCGAAAGTGGACAGCTGGTACGCCAAGAAGCAGCCGGTTATCTGGCAGTAAAGGCGACTGCTTACAAGGTAAGTGCAAGAAGGCCCGGCAAGCTGCCGGGCCTTCTTGTTTCTGGCGTTCCGATATTTCTGGCGGTCAGGCCATGGTTCTGGAATTGGAGATGGATCGGTTCATCAGAATGATGGGGATGATACCGGCGACCACAATAATCAGGGCGGGAAGGGCGCTGTGATAGAGCTGTTCGTCTGAGGCAAACTGGTACACGTAGGTGGCCAGGGTCTCGTAATTAAAGGGCCGAAGAATCAGGGTGGCCGGCAGTTCCTTCATGCAGTCGACAAACACTACCAGGGCAGCGGTGACCAGGGTTCCACGCAGCATCGGGAGGTGTACGTTGATCAGGGTTTTGCCCGGAGTGTGGCCCAGGGAGCGGGAGGCCATGTCCATGCTGGGGGTGATTTTCTGGAGGGCGCTCTCCACACTGCCGGCAGACACCGCCAGAAAACGCACGGTGTAGGCAAAAATCAGGGCAAAGGCCGTTCCACTCAGCAGCAGGCCGGTACTCACGCCAAGATAATCCCGCATCAGGGAATCCAGCCAGTTGTCGAAGCCGGCCAGCGGTACGATGACGCCCACGGCCAGCACTGCGCCGGGCATGGCGTAACCGAGACTGGATAGGCGCATCAGGATCTGCATGCCACGGGTGTTGTGCAGACGGCGGCTATAGGCCAGCGTAACGCCGATGATCAGGGTGGTGAGCGCTGCCGCGCTGGACAGGAACAGGCTGTTAAACGTGTTCTGAATAAAATCCGGGTTCCAGCTGACATCAAAGTATTCCCAGGCGTAATAGCCCAGGGTGGCTCCGGGGATTATGAAGCCAAATATCAGTGGCACGGCGCAGACGACGACACAGATCATCTGGCGCGGGAAAGACATGGTGAAGCGATGAATCGGGTCGCGGTTGTCGCGGGCCGCGTATTGTTGCTGGCGGCGCCGTGAATAACGTTCCAGGGTTACCAGGATCACCACGAAAATGAGCATGGTGGTCGCGATCTGGGCCGCGCCGCCCAGATTACCCAGGTTCATCCAGGTATCGAACAGGCCGCGAGTGAGGGTTTGCACGGCAAAGAAATCGACGGTGCCGAAATCGTTCAGGGTTTCCATCAGCACCAGGGACAGGCCCACGGCAATGGCTGGCCGGGCAATGGGCAGCACCACCCGGAAGAAAGTGCTCAGCGCCGAATGACCCAGGCTGCGGCTGACGGCAAACAGCGAGGGTGACTGCTCAAGAAAGGCCGCTCGCCCCAGCAGGTACACATAGGGGTAGAGGACCAGGCCGATCATCAGGATGGCGCCTTCTAGGCTGCGGATTTCCGGAAACCAGTAATCGCTGGCGTTCTGCCAGCCAAACCACTCACGCAGGCCTCGCTGCACGGGGCCGGCGTAATCCAGCAGGCTGGTGTAGACATAGGCAATCACGTAGGCCGGTACGGCAAAAGGTAGCAGCAGGGCCCATTCAAAGAATTTCCGGCCCGGGAACTCGCACATGGTCACGGCCCAGGCGGTGGCCAGTCCGATCAACAGGGTTAGTGCGCCCACACCGATCATCAACTTGATGGTGGTGGTCAGGTAGCGGGGCAGGGTGGTTTCAATCAGATGAGGCCAGATGTTCTCGTCCGGGAACAGGGCCAGGAAGATCACCGACAGTACTGGAAGCGCGACAATAGCGGTGGTAAGGACGGCGCTGATCAGCCACCGTTTTGAGGTGCGTTTTGCCAGTAGCGGTTGCGAGAGCCCCGGGTTTGCACTGGAAACGACCTCGGTCATGGTGATCCTGTTAGCGTAGTGGTGATGAGAAGTGTTGCGATTTTAGATAGTGCGTTGCTTCCCTGCAATGACTGCGGTCATGTTTGTGGCCAACAAAAAAGGGTGCCCTGGACAGGACACCCTTCGGTTTACCGGTTGGTGTGAGGCTGATCAGCCGTCATAGTCAACGCGGTCAACCAGCTTCACAGCCGCTTCGCGGTTGTTGGCGATTTCCTGCAGTGACAGATCGTCCGGGTTGATCTCACCCCACTCGGCTACCAGGCCAGAAGGCTTCACTTCCGGGTTCGCCGGGTACTCGGTGTTGGCTTCCGCGTAGATGCGCTGGGCTTCCGGTGAGGACAGGAATTCCATCAGCTTGATGGCATTGTCCTTGTTCGGCGCGCTCTTGGTGAGGGAAATGCCACTGATGTTTACGTGAGTGCCACGACCTTCGGCATTCGGGAATACCAGGTTAACCTGTTCGGCGATCGGGCGCTGGTTTTCGTCCATCAGCATGTTGCCGTAGTAGTAGCTGTTGCCAATGGAAATGTCGCAGACGCCTTCAGCGATGGCTTTGATCTGGTCGCGATCGCCACCCTGGGGTTTGCGTGCCAGGTTTTCTTTGACGCCTTGCAGCCACTCTTCGGTCTTTTCTTCACCGTGGTGGGCGATCATGGAGGAGATCAGGGCGATGTTGTACGGGTGCTTGCCGCTGCGGGTACAGATGCGGCCTTCCCACTTGTCATCAGCCAGTTGCTCGTATGTGGTGATCTCACCCTCTTCAACGCGATCTTTGGATGCGAAGATCAGGCGACCACGAGTGGTCAGGGCGTACCACTTACCTTCCGGGTGGCGCAGGTTCTCCGGAATGTTCTCCTGCAGCGTGTCGGTCTCAACGCCGGCAACGAGGTCTTTCTCAACCAGTTCGTTGATGCGGGAAATGTCGACCGTCATCACCACGTCTGCCGGGCTGTTGCGGCCTTCACGCTCCAGGCGCTCGGCCAGACCTTGCTTGGCAAAGACAACGTTCGCTTCAATGCCGGTTTCTTCCGTGAAGGCGTTGAGCAGGGGGTCCAGCAGGTAAGCCTGGCGGTAGGAATAGATGTTGACCTCGCCGTCGGCGGAGGCGGACAGCGGCATGGCGGCCAGAGCGATGGCGGCAGTTGCGGCAAGTTTCATACGCATAGTGTTGATCCTTTCTGACGCGTTGCTAAAAGGTGAACGTTCGCCTGTAATCGAATGTGACAGGCAGTTAAAAACGACAACTATTCTCATTGCTAACCGCGAATGAGTCAATAACCCTTCGGGGATATTTTTCAGAAAATAGTGTTATGCTTCAGAACACTATAAGAAGGCAGCAAATGGCAGGGTTTCCGAGCATGGTCGGTAGTGATCGCAGAGAGCATAGCCGCACGGCAATGAGTGCAAAAGTGAAGTTGGTCCATGAGCAGCTGGGAGAATTCGTTTTCTCTACCCGTGACATCTCAGATGGCGGTGTGTTCATTGTGTTGGGGGAACAGGTGTTTGAGCCCTCCATAGGCGATTGCGTGACCGTTCAGGTGCAGGGGCTTCCTGTGCCGGCACCCATTCTGGATATGGTGGTGGTGCGCCGTACCATTGATGGCTTTGGGTTGCAGTTTGCCGATACTGCCGAATAGTTGGCGGAAGTGGATTCCATGATGGCGATAATGGGCGCAGTTAAAAGAAAAGGTCTTGCCTGATGAGTTCACCCACTTACCTGAGATTGATGGCCTCGGTGCTTGCTGTGCCGGTGGTAATGCTATCGGGCTGTGCCAGCTACTATACCCACTATGCGATGTTCCCTGCGGAGAACTCTGCGGGTGAACCCCGGCAGGTGCGGGTGAACTGGCAAAGCGCGGAGTATCCAGAGTGGTGGCCGGGCCGTAATCAGGCCACCACCATGAAACTGGAAACCCAGTGTAGTGACCGGGTCTGGCGTATTGCCGACAGCAGTCATGACAGTGCTGGTGATTGTGGTGATGGCATTCGTGCTTGTGGAGACCCCTCGCTGGATGTCTTGGCGGCAACAGGTTCGCCAGCCACAGGGCAGTCTTCCTGTCTCACGGTAAAAACGCCGCAGGGAGGAGGCCGGGTGGCCGATGTCGGCAGCCGCTTTGAGCTTCTGGTTTCCTGCCACCCTGCGAGGGCAACCCTGATGAAGGGTGGCGAAGAGGTGAATGTTGATTACATTCGTCCGTCTGCAGTCGCCTATACGGTTTATGCCAGGAAGGTGCCCCGGGGCTCTTTGAATGCGCGTCTGCCGGATTTTGACGAGAATCAGTGTCTGGAAGATTGAAGCCTGTCTGCTTTTCCCTGTGAGCTTGGTCACAGTGATACATTTCGTTGCCGAATGAAAATCTGAGTTACGGCTTGTTGCGGTTCGGTGACGCTTGGCTACCAAATCGTAATGGAGTCTTGCCGCCAACGTGGCAAACTGGGAACAGTCAAAGAATCTATGTTCCCGAGGTGTTTAGTGGGCGTTCGTCAGAAAAAAATTGCGGCACACGATCTTGAGATCGGCATGTTCGTGTCTGATCTGGATCGCCCTTGGCATCAAACACCGTTTCCCATCCAGGGCTTTTACCTACGTTCTGAAAACGATCTGAAAGCCGTTGTCTCCCACTGCAAGTGGGTGATGATCGACGTTGCTGAAACCCGCGAGGAAATCACCCTCGGCACCGGCAAGGTTCGCCCTTTTACTCAACGTTCCAACGCCCGTTCGGGTGGCCGGGAGGAGTTGCAGCTGGCGCCGCTGAGTATTCGCGAACCGGTAGTCTACAAGAATGAAGTCCCTCTCCGAAAGGAGTTAAAAGTATCCCGCAAGCTTCTCAACGATGCGGAATTGGCGCTAAGCCGGATGTTTGAGACCGTTCAGGACGATCAGGTGCCGGATCTGCGCCCGGCTGCGGATGTGACCCGCCGCATGGTGGAGAGCGTTATTCGCCAGCCGAACGCGCTTTTGTGGCTAAGTCGTACCCGTCAGTATGATGATTTTGTGTATCGGCATGCCCTGAATACCGCAGTATGGGCCCTGGTGTGTGGCCGGCAGCTAGGATTGAACGAAGGGCTCCTGAACCATCTCGGGGTAGGGTGTCTTTTGTCGCAGGTGGGTAAGACCGCATTGCCTAAAGAGATGCTGGCCCGAGAGCACCGTCTATCCACTGAAGAATACGCGACTTATCGCACCTATGTGGAACGTGGTTGTCAGATGCTGGAAGGCGCGGGTCTCTCCAGAGCCGTTATGAGCGTGGTTCAGGGGCACCGCGAGCGGCACAATGGTTCCGGCTTTCCACAGGGGATTCGTGGCGACCGTATCCCGCTGTTGGCAAAAGTTGCAGGTATTGCAGAATTCTTTGAGTCTTTGATTGCGCCCAGGGATGATCAGGATCCCATGACACCGGCAAAAGCGGTATCGCTGTTGTACGATATGCGCAACATCGAATTTCAGGAAGATCTTGTTGAGGCTTTTATCCAGGGTGTGGGCGTGTATCCGACCGGTACTCTGGTGGAGCTTTCTGATGGCCAGCGTGGCATTGTGGTATCCCACTCACCGGGAAGGAGGCTGTGGCCCAGCGTGATGGTCATGCAGGACGCCGAGCATCGGCCGCTGAAATCCGCAAAGATTGTTGATCTGGCCCGGCACAATGAGTCCCGAGGCGCCTCGGAGTTACTGACCGTGCGCGAGTGTTTGCCCCATGGCACCGAGGGCCTGGATCCGGCTGGCTACGATGTAACAGGTGCCGAGTCCCGTTGGTCCCTGGGTAAACTGATTAATCGATAAGTATGCGTATCTGCTTGCGCACCCAGCGGTAGGTACCTTCCGGCCGGAAGTTCACCAGAATTTCTGATTCACCGCCTTTGGGGCCGTCGACCACGTATTCCACTTCTGCCTCTTGCCAGCTTTCGGCGTTGACATAAACATCTGCGGGACGCGTGCTCTTTGCTTCCAGTTCGGCCAGCCTGGCTTCTCCGTTAATCTTTCTGACTTTTACGGTTTTGATGCCGCTGTCTCCAGCAGAGTGTACGGCGTCTTCCGGTGACAGGTAGTACTGGCGGGACAGGGCTCGGGTAATGGCGTTCAGTTCCCTGCGCAGGTAATTGCGGGCCTGCTCATTATCGAATTCATCCATGTTGCGCACGGACTGGAGAATTCGCTCCCGCAGGGCTTCCAGGTCTTCCTTGTAATCGATGTCCGGGTCTAGTTCTCCATCAACTGGACGTTCGGGCGCCACATCGATCTCGTCTTGTGTTGGTGGCTCTCCACAGAGGGCATTGTCCGCTGGGTAAAAACAGATCTCGGCCAGAATCAGGTTAGCGGGAGAGTTCTCAGCGGTGAATTCACTGGTACTCACACTAAAATCGACCGTATTTGGCAGGTTCGGATCGTCGAGTACCCGATTGAGTTGGCTGATTACTCGTTTACGGATATCGATACCTTCATCGTCATCCACGTTTTCTGTCCAGTTCAGGGCCAGAAGGAAGCGGGACAGGTTCATCAGGGTGCTGTTGCTGAACAGCGCTTCTTCCCGTACCTGGTGGCTGCTCAGCTCTTCGTCATCTACGCCAGGCGTTTGCAAGGCTGTCCGGGTGTCTTCCAGGAATTCCAGGAAGGTAATGTATTCTTTGGCAGGAACGCCTTCGGCGATGACCAGGTTGCCGACTTTAAAGGAGACGGTTTCTCCGGAGTAGTAGCTGAATTTGCCCCTGCTATCGGTTCGGCCGGACTGGCTGGCGGTCTGGTAGGTGAGGCCGCTGACACCTTGAAAGTGGATTCGGCCGGTACGGGTGTCATCTGAGGAGGAGCCTCCACCGCCGCTGTCGAAACAGCCGGTCAGGGCGATGGCTGCAGAGAGTGGCAGAAATAAGCGGGTGAGGTGAGCGAGTTTCATGGCGTTTCGTACAATCCCTTCGCGTTGACCTGGAGCATCCGGTGGCCGGTGTCCGATTTGTAAGTTGTTGTAACCGCATTATAGGGATGGCACTTCGGCTATATCGGGAATCCTGTCGCAGTTTGAGGGTTTGGGGCACCTGGCTTTAATTGGCTTCGTCCCTTGAATTTTCCGGCGTTGCCTCAATCAAATAGCTCTCTATCTTTTTAGCTCCTCTGGAGCCCGGTTTCTGAACAACGGTGGGGTGTATGACCTACGCACTGGACATTGAAGGGCTGACCAAGAACTACAGCGATGGTTTTCAGGCCCTCAAAGGCATTGATCTGCACGTTCGGGAAGGCGATTTTTTCGCCTTGCTGGGCCCAAACGGGGCCGGCAAGTCGACCACTCTTGGGATTGTTTCCTCTCTGGTAAACAAGTCGGGCGGCAAGGTCAGAGTGTTCGGCCATGATATCGATACAGACCTCTCAAGCGCCAAGCTCTCCCTGGGTGTGGTTCCACAGGAATTCAATTTTAACCAGTTCGAGAAGGTGGAAGATATCGTCACCACGCAGGCTGGTTATTACGGCATACCCCTGAAAACCGCACGGGTGTCTGCGGAGAAGTATCTGAAGAAGCTCGGGCTCTGGGACAAGCGCAACACACCGGCCAGGATGTTGTCCGGTGGTATGAAACGCCGCCTGATGATCGCCCGGGCACTGGTACATGAGCCCAGATTGTTGATTCTTGATGAGCCGACGGCCGGTGTGGATATCGAATTGCGTCGCTCCATGTGGCAATTCCTGGAGGAGATGAATCGTCAGGGGACTACCATCATTCTGACCACCCACTATCTGGAGGAGGCGGAAGCCCTGTGCCGCAACATTGCCATTATTGATCATGGGGAAATCATCCGGCACACCAGCAAGCGGGAACTGCTGCAACAGCTCAGTGTAGAAACCTTTGTGCTGGATACCGAGCAGCCGTTAGAAAAAGCCCCTGAGCTGACTGCATTCAAAGCCAGTCTGGATGACGATGGTGCGCTCGAGGTGGAAGTTGCCAAGGGACAGGGTTTGAACGCTCTGTTTATCGAGCTGGAGAATCTGGGTATTCGTGTGCTGAGCATGCGAACCAAGGCCAACCGGCTGGAAGAGCTGTTCGTTCGCATGGTTGAGGAGAATGCCCGGGAGGCAGAGAAAGCCAGCGAGGTGACAGCATGACACCACAAGCACTGTGGACAGCCTTTACAACCATCGTTACCCGCGAGGTTCGGCGCTTTACGCGGATCTGGCCGCAGACGCTGTTGCCGCCGGCCGTCACGATGACGCTGTATTTTATTATTTTTGGCAACCTGATTGGTTCCCGCATCGGTGAAATGGGCGGCTACGACTATATGCAGTTCATTGTGCCGGGCCTGATCATGATGGCGGTCATCACCAATTCCTACTCCAATGTGGTGTCGTCGTTTTTCTCTATGAAGTTCCAGCGCAGTATTGAGGAATTGCTGGTGTCGCCGGTGCCGAACTGGACCATCCTGGCGGGCTATGTGGCTGGTGGTATGGCCCGGGGTCTGAGTATCGGCCTGATCGTCACCTTGCTGTCGCTGGCATTCACTCAGTTAAGTATCCATAACCTGCTGATGGTGGTTATCACGGTGATTCTCACATCGGCATTGTTCTCTCTGGGCGGCTTCATCAACGCCATGCTGGCGACCAAGTTTGATGACATTTCCATCGTCCCGACCTTTGTGCTTACTCCGCTAACGTACCTTGGGGGTGTGTTCTACAGCATCGACATGCTGCCGTCGTTCTGGCAGGGCGTGTCCATGGCGAATCCGATCCTGTATATGGTTAACGGTTTTCGCTTCGGCATACTGGGTGTTTCGGACGTTAATCCGTTCGTGTCTCTTGGTATGATTCTGGTTTTCATCGTCTTGCTGGCGGCGGTAGCCTTGCGCATGCTTGCCCGTGGCAAGGGCATTCGACACTGATTAAATTCCGGAACTGATATGGCTCTTGATAACGCGCCACTGGGCAAGTCCAGTGAATACCCTGATCAGTATGATCCGTCTCTGCTGTTCCCGGTGGCTCGGGAAGAAAACCGCCGGCGAATCGGCCTGGACGATGGTCGCTGGCCCTGGTTTGGCGAGGACATGTGGCAGGCGTGGGAAATCTCCTGGCTGAAGCCTGGCGGTTTACCGGCCGTGGCCTGGGGAGAAATCCGGTTTCCTGCGGCATCGCCTGCCATTATTGAGAGCAAATCCCTGAAGTTGTACCTGAACTCTCTGAATCAGGCGGTGTTCTCGTCTCCGGATCAAGTGGCCGAGACCATTACCCAGGATCTTTCGAGTGCCTGTGGCGCGGCGGTGGATGTGACACTTCTGAGTGTGGATGACTCAGCGCCTGCAATCGGCCGGCCCGAAGGATACGAGTTGATCGATGATGAAACGCTAGAGCAGGTGGCCTACGACTATGCGCCTGAGTCGCTGACAACCAGCGAGCCGGTGGTCAGTGAAGGCTTGTGTTCACATCTTCTGAAAAGCAACTGTCCAGTGACCGGCCAACCCGACTGGGCCACGGTATTGATTCGCTATTCCGGGAGGAAGATTGATCGGGCAGGGTTGCTGCGCTATATCGTGAGCTTCCGTCAGAAACAGGATTTTCACGAACATTGTGTTGAAACCATCTTTACTGACTTGATGGCGAGGTGTCAGCCAGAATCCTTGATGGTGTGCGCCCGTTACACCCGGCGTGGTGGCCTGGATATCAACCCCTGGCGCAGCACGTGTGCTGAAGATGGTCCGGGGCCGCGGTTGGTTAGGCAGTAGCAGGCTCGGCTATTCGGTATCGTCTTCCTGACGCAGTCGGTCGGCTGCGTCTTCGAGGGCGCTGAGTATGGCTTTGCGCTCCCGTTCGGTGACCTTATCGGAATCCAGGTACATGGCAAAGCCGCTGTGTTCGTGTTCCAGGAAGCTACGGTGAGGCCCCATGTCGCGCCGGAAATCCACCACCTCGTAGATGGGCACCGGCTTGCCAAAGCCTTTTACGGTAATCTCGCCCTTGTCCCGGCACATAATGCGGTCTTTGATCAGCGAGAAGGTCTCATACGACACCAGAATCTCGCCTGGTTCCGCCAGGGACTCCAGTCGGCTGGCGAGGTTCACTTCCTTGCCGATAATGGTGTAATCCATCCGGTTTTCGGCGCCGAAGTTACCAACCGTGGTGTAGCCGGTACTGATGCCCATGCGGATTTCCAGGGGCGTCTTGATGCCCAGGCTGCGCCATTTCTGGCGCATGATCTTCATGTGTTTGCGCATCTCGATGGCCATGGACACACACGAGAACGCATCTTCTTTCTGGCCGCGACTGGTCGGATCGCCAAAGAACACCATGATGGAATCGCCGACAAACTTGTCGATGGTGCCGCCGTATTTCAGGGCGACCTCTGACATTTCGTTGAAGTAGTGATTCAGAAGCTCGGTAAGGGCTTCCGGCTCCATCTCCTCCGACAGTTCAGTAAAGCCTTTTATGTCTGAGAAAAACACTGCCAGTTTCTTGCGCTGGGTTTCAAGCCGAACATCCCGTTCCCCGGTAAAGATGGACTGCCAGACCTGAGGCGACAGGTATTTCGAGAGCTTGTGGGACAGGGCGATGGACTGTTCCCGCTGGTTCTGAATCTGGGTCTTTGCCAGCAGCAGGGCCCGGGCCTGCTGGTGTGAGTAATAGGCGGTAACGCAGATGTACGTGCCTGTGGCCAAAATGGCGACGATGCTGGTGAGCAGGGGGGCTTCCAGATTGGCGGCGGTGCCGGTTGCCGCCACTGTGGCGGCCATGGCGGCAGACATGAGCGCTGTGCCGAACAACCATTGCCTGACGCCGCCCACGATCAGACAGCTGAACATCAGCATCAGGACAACCGATACCGACGGAATGGCGATCAATCCGATCAAGCCAATAAAGCTGCCTCCGATTATGCAGTCGAGGAACAGCATTTTTTGCCGAATCCGGGCTGAACGTCGCAGGAAGGTTCGCCGTGTAAGCACGTGCGCGAGGTGTGGCCAGATCAGAGCGCCAGCCACCATCCAGAGAAGCAATTGGGGAAACACATCCTGAAGGACACCCGTGACAATAATGGCGGCAGTGGCGGTGTAGGCCAGTATCCGACCGTTGTAATCGGGCATCGGTGGAATCGCCACCGTGTGGTCGTAGATGTCGCCTTGCCCCAGCTTGCCGGTATTGCCGGTTATGCTGCGTAATTCAGCGGGTGCGCTCATCATTTTCAGAACCGGATCCTTCCGATAAGTATGTCGCTCATTGTATGCTGCCGATTCTTTATAATTGTTGGTTTGAACTACGACTAAAGATTAACAGCATTACGTAGAACTCACAATTCATCGGGGCCGCTTCCGGCCCAACCGAAAATCATGCAACCAATCAACAGCGAGACTGTATGAGTTCGATAACCCGTTTTATTCTGGATCGTGCTTCGGAGCCCCGTTTGCAGGCACCGGCACCACCGGTGTCTGTGGTTGATCAGGCCTTCCGGTGCGCGGCCCGGGCCCCGGATCATGCGTTGTTGAGGCCCTGGCGTTATCTCGTGATAGAGGGGGAAGGCCTGGCAGCTCTGGGCGACCTGTTTGCTGAATGCTGCCCGCCGGACGCTTCTGATAAGGAGCGTGAGAAGGCCCGGAATGCTCCGGCTCGTGCACCCATGATTATTGTCGGTATTGCGTCGCCCCGTCATCATCCGAAGGTGCCGGAGGTGGAGCAGGTAATGTCGGCAGCGGCCGGTATGAGTTTTATCTCCCTGGCGCTGAATGATGCCGGCTACGGCGCCATGTGGCGAACCGGGCCTGTGGCTTATCATCCGTCGCTGCATGACGGTCTTAGGCTGCTGCCGGGCGAGTCCATTATCGGTTTCCTCTATACCGGTACCGTTGCCAGTGAGAAACCATCGGTGCCCCGGCCCGATACCAAAGAGTATGTCTCAAGGTGGGCCGCGCCAGGGCGCACTTCCCCCTGGCAAGTCTGAGCCTCGATCAGCGGCAAGTCCGCCTGGGGAAACCCGTTGCCGCCCTCGTTGCGTTTAACCGGAATTTGCCGCTCATTTATTAGACAGCCCTCTTCGAAGCCCGCATTACAGCGGGCTTTTTCAATTCTGGCACTCTGCTTGCTTTAATCACTTCAGAACGCAAAACCGGCAAGTTCACAGGTTCAGCCTGGTCGGTGCAAAGATCTGGAGGCAGTAATGGCTATTACATTCGACAAAGCGCTTGGTATTCATGAGCACGCGCTGCAGGCGCGGGTCAAGCGGGCCGAAGTGCTGGCGAACAACTTGGCAAATGCCGACACCCCGGGCTACAAAGCCCGCGACGTGGATTTCCAGGCGATGATGCAGAAGGCGCAGGATTCCATGACGGGCTTTGGTATGACCACGACCCACAGTGGCCATATGGACACCTCCAGCCCTGGCGCTGACGGCGAGCTGCTGTACCGTACCCCGCACCAGCCATCAATTGATGGCAATACCGTGGATGCGCAGGCCGAGCAGACCCGTTTCATGCGCAACGCCATGGATTACCAGGCCAGCTTCCAGTTCCTGAGTAGTCGGTTTTCCGGCCTGACCAAGGCGCTGAAGGGCGAATAAGCCGCAGTCCGTACGAGATTGAAGGAGATTGTCATGTCACTGGGTAACATTTTCGACATCGCCGGTTCCGGCATGACCGCACAGTCACTGCGGCTCAACACCACCGCGTCTAACATTGCCAACGCAGAAACCGCCAGTTCGAGCACGGATACAACGTACCGTGCCCGCAAACCGGTGTTTGCCGCTATTCAGCAGGCCATGCTGAACCCTGATCAGCAGGGATTTGGTATTGGTTCCGAAGAGGGGGCCGGGGCAGGTGTTCGCGTTGAGGGGATTGTCGAGAGCGATGCAGAACTGCAGATGCGCTATGAGCCGAATCACCCTGCCGCGAACGAGGAAGGGTACGTTTATTACCCCAACGTGAACGTGGTTGAGGAAATGGCGGACATGATGTCGTCGTCCCGCAGTTTTCAGATGAATGTGGATGTCATGAACACCGCCAAATCCATGATGCAGCGAATTCTGACACTGGGTCAGCAGTAACAAGTGAGGATTAAGCCATGAGTGCAGTGAATTCCGCAGCCGCCTCAGACGTGCTGAGCCAGTACCAACTGAACCAGGAGGGCAAGACCCCTGGTGGCAACGAGCTGGGTAAAGACGCGTTTATGGAGCTGATGCTGGCGCAGCTCAAGAATCAGAACCCACTGGAGCCGCAGGACAACGGCGATTTTATCGCCCAGTTGGCCCAGTTCAGTTCACTGGAAGAAATGCAGAATCTGTCGGGCAGTGTCGACGATGTGGTTGGTCAGTTCCGGTCCAGCCAGGCCTTGCAGGCCTCGGCGATGGTAGGCAAAACCGTTCTGGCACCCTCCAGTGTGGGCATTCTGGGTAGCGAAGGCGAGATAACTGGCACCATTCAGGTGCCGGCTTCCACGGGTGGGCTGCGACTGTCGGTCATGAATCAAAGCGGTGAGTTAGTTCGCCAGATTGATATGGGCAGCAGCCAGGCTGGTGTGGTGTCGTTCCAGTGGGATGGGCAAGACGGCAACGGCAATCCTTTGCCGCCCGGCCCCTACTCGATTGTGGCGCAGGGCTCCTATCCCTCCGGATCGGAGCAGTTGGCGACCATGGTGAGCGCCAATGTCGACAGTGTGTCGTTGGGGCAGGGTGGTTCCATTACTCTGAATCTGGCCGGAATGGGCTCCATTCCGCTGTCTGAAGTCAAACAAATCAACTGATCCGGTGTCAGACCAGGAGGTATAAGTCATGGCATTTAACACAGGTTTGAGTGGTCTGCGCGCCGCTTCGGTGGATCTGGATGTCACCGGTAACAACATCGCCAACGCCAGTACCGTCGGCTTCAAAAGTAGCAAGGTACAGTTCGGTGATTTGTACGCCAGTGGTTTCCTGAGTGCCGGTACCAATCCGATTGGCGACGGCGTGCGGGTGCAGGACGTAAAGCAGTCATTCGGTCAGGGCAATATCAGCTTCACCGATAACGGCCTGGATATGGCTATCAGTGGTGATGGCTTCTTTATTCTGAATAACGGCGGTGAAATCCGCTATTCCCGGGCTGGCCAGTTCGGGATTGATAAAGAAGGTTATGTTGTTAATAACCAGAATATGCGGGTTCAGGGCTACGTCGCTGACGGTGATGGCAACTTGTCTGGTATCCGTGGTGACCTACAAATTGAAACTGATAATCTGGCTCCCAAGCGAACCACCTTGCTGGAGACAGATGTCAATTTAGATTCACGAGAGTCGGTTTTAGAGCGACAAGTGTCGGTTATGGGTGAGATAGCGGGTCCAGCCTACACCAATAATGGCTTTAACCTCGACCCTAATAATCCACCAGTTACAGCATTCCCTACGGGTACATTTACGGTCTCCTATAATGATGGTTCTGCCGACCGCACAATCAATATTCCCTCTGGACTGTCTGCAAAAGATGTAGCTGCAGCCATTAATGATGAGACCGGGTTAAGTGCCTCTGCTACTACAGAGTTAAATTTGGGTCAGATAGACGATGCCTTTATTCAAAGTGGTAACTTCGATTTCACACTGCAGATCGATGGTTCAGAGGTGTTCGTGGATCTCGGTGGCGTTAACGATGTAGACGGATTGATTAATGCAATTAACGCTAGCCCCAGCGCCAGGAGCTTATTCGCCTCTCTTGATGACAACGGAGAGTTGCAGGTTGTTGACAATAGCGGCAATACACTAACGTATGCATACAGTAATAATTCTACGTCTGTTGGGCCTAATACGGAGTTGGGGACCGTCAGGCCGCAGGCGGATCGCACAGTTGCCAATGTGGTTCCCGGAGGTGATGCGCTTTATGCCAACACTTGGTTGGATCGAACCCTGGAAACCACGAACTCTTTCAATCCTATCGATTAGCGCACGTACAATCACGCCACATCGACTACTATTTACGATAGTCTTGGCAACCCTCACGAGATGACACAGTTTTACGTCAAAGACCCTTCTCCGGGAAATGGGGTCGGTCAGAGCCAGTGGTCGATTTATATCCAGATTGATGGTGAGCTTGTAGCGGGCACGGATCAACAGCCATATACAGCATTGTTTGATCAGGACGGTGTTCTGCAATCTGTAAACGGTGATCCGAATGGTGAGATCATTGTTACAGATTGGGTGCCCAAGGACTCCAATGGTGATCCAAATGGGGCCGACGGTCCTCCTTCAGACCCCACCAGTGTCGTTAGTCCAATTCCTGAGCCTGCGACCTCGTCTGCTTTTGTCCTTAGCCTGGGTGATGCGACTCAGTACGGCGCGGCATTCGGTGTGAATGATCAACAGCAAAATGGCTATACTACAGGACGGCTGTCCGGCTTGGATGTGTCTGATCAGGGCGTGATCTTCGCGCGCTACACCAATGGCCAGTCCAAGTCATTGGGGCAGGTTGCTCTAGCTGCGTTCAACAATACTGATGGGCTGTCGCCGGTAGGTGACACGACCTGGGTGGAGACTTTCGAATCTGGCCAGGCGATAATTGGTGCTCCGGATACCGGTACGCTCGGTTCCATCAAGGCCAGCTCCGTAGAGGACTCCAACGTGGATCTCTCGGCAGAGCTGGTGAACCTGATCATTGCCCAGCGCAACTACCAGGCTAACGCCAAAACCATTGAAACCTCCGATGCGGTCACCCAGACCATCATCAACCTCCGATAATTTCGCGCCCTAGCGAACATGGCATGACTCCTGCAGGAAGACCGGAAACAGTCAAAATTCCGGCAGGAGTTTGCCCATGGACAAAGCCCTCTATATTGGAATGTCTGGCGCCAAGCAGAACATGCTGGCCCAGCGTGCCCATGCCAACAACCTGGCTAACGTCAATACCACCGGGTTCAAGAAGGATTTTGCCCAGGCCCGCAGTATGCCCGTGTTCGGTGAGCACCATCCCACCCGCGCCTACGCCATGACCGAGCGGCCCGGCACTGATCTCTCGCCCGGCGCTTTAATGGAGACCGGACGTAAGCTGGATGTGGCGGTAGACGGCGGTGGTTGGCTCGCCGTTCAAAACAATCTGGGCGAAGAGGTATTCACCCGTACCGGTAGCTTACAGGTCGACGTGAACGGACTTGTGCGGCTGGCGAGTGGCGAGCTGGTTCTGGGGAACGGTGGGCCGGTGGCTCTTCCTCCTTTTGGCAATCTTCAGGTTGGCTCGGACGGCACCATCTCCATTGTGCCGGTAGGTGGGCCGCCGGATCAGCTAGTGGAAGTTGACCGACTGAAGCTTGTCAACCCACCGGTAGATGCACTTGAGAAAGGTCTGGATGGGTTCATTCGACGCAAGCCGGATCAGGCTCTTGATGGTCCAGAGCCACCGGATGCAGCCATGCGTGTCGCCACCGGTTTTCTCGAAAGTTCAAACGTGAATGCGGTGGAGGAAATGATCTCCAATCTGCAGTTATCTCGCCAATACGAGATGCAGGTAAAGGTGATGTCGACCGCCAATGAAAATTCCGAGGCTACGGCACGACTGTTGCAGAACCTCTGATAACGATGATCAAACGCCATCGGTTGGCGGAGAGCGGCAAAAGATCGCCGCATCGGCCACCGACGGGCAAGGAGTAAAACCATGCATCCAGCACTTTGGGTCAGTAAAACCGGGTTGAGCGCGCAGGACACCAACATGTCCACCATTTCCAACAACCTGGCCAATGTGAACACCACCGGCTTCAAGCGGGATCGGGCGGTGTTCCAGGATCTGCTGTATCAGATAAACCGTCAGCCCGGCGGGCAGAGCACTGAGAACACGCAGTTGCCCTCTGGCCTGCAGCTCGGGACCGGGGTCCGGATTGTTGGCACTGCCAAGCAATTCAGCCAGGGCAACCTGCAGATCACTGAACAGCCTCTGGATATGGCGGTGAATGGCCGGGGATTCTTTCAGATTCAGATGCCGGACGGACAGATCGCCTATACCCGGGATGGCCAGTTTCAGCTGAACTCTGACGGCGATGTGGTCACACCGGATGGCTTTCCGCTTCAGCCGAATATCAATGTGCCGGAGAACGCCACCAATATCACCATTGGCAAAGATGGGACGGTCACCGCTATTACCGATGACCAGGCTGCGCCCGTCAACCTCGGCCAGATCACCCTGGTGGACTTCATCAACCCGCAGGGCTTGCAGGCCATCGGTAATAATCTGTTCAAGCAGACCAATGCCAGTGGTGATCCGGCTGAAGGTGAAGCCGGACTTGCAGGTCTCGGGTCCATTGAACAGGGCACCATTGAATCCTCCAACGTAGAGGTGGTGGAAGAGCTGGTGAACATGATTACGACCCAGCGTGCCTATGAAATGAACTCCAAGGTGGTTTCGACCACAGACCAGATGCTTCAGTTCATCACCAACAATATTGGTTAAGTCATGAAACGCATTCAACGCAGTTTATACACTGAACGGCTGGCCACCCTGGCATTGGTGGGTGTGCTGATTATGCTGCAGGGATGCACCGCCATGTCTCGCCCCCGGGCGATGCCGGACGATCCGGCCTACGCACCGGTTCGCGCCCAATCCATGATGCAGCGCGACCCGGACTCCGGGGCAATTTACCAGGTGTCGAGAAATTACAACCTGTACGGCGATACCAAGGCACTCAACGTGGGTGACGTGCTTACGGTATTGCTGCAGGAATCCACCAGTGCCAGCAAGAACGCTGAAACCTCCATTACCAAGGATCAGGAACTGAGCATTCCGGAACCGAGCATCTTTGGAAAGACAAATATCGGCTTGAACGCTTCTGCCAATTTTGAGCGGGACTTTGAAGGCTCTGCCGAAGCCGATCAGAGCAACAGCCTGGCTGGCAGTATTACCGTTACGGTCACCGAAGTTCTGCCTAATGGTGTACTCCGGGTTCGGGGCGAGAAGTGGTTGTCCCTGACCAACGGTGATGAGTACATCCGAATGACCGGGCTGGTTCGACCGCAGGATATTCAACCGGATAACACCGTAACCTCCAACCGTGTTGCAGATGCCCGGTTTGCCTACGGCGGTACCGGTGATTTTGACCAGGCCAACCAGATGGGCTGGCTGGCTCGCTTCTTCAACAGTGAGTGGTGGCCGCTATGATCCGCAAACTGATTGCCGTCTTTGCCCTCACGGCCCTTTGTTCCGCGCCGGTGATGGCCGACCGCCTGAAAGACCTGGCCAAGGTTAAAGGCGTACGCAACAACCAACTGATTGGTTATGGCCTGGTGGTCGGTCTTGATGGTACTGGCGACAAAGCGCCGTTTACCAACCAGACCTTTCGGAACATGATGAACCAGTTCGGCATAACCTTGCCGGATGGTGTGAACCCGAATCTGGCCAATGTGGCGGCGGTAACCGTAAGCGCGACTTTGCCGGCCTTTGCCAAAGCCGGACAGGAGCTGGATATCACAGTTTCGTCTATCGGAAATGCCGATAGCCTGCGTGGCGGAACCTTGCTGATGACACCGCTGAAAGGCGCCGATGGCCAGGTTTATGCCATGGCACAGGGCAGCCTGGTGGTGGGCGGTTTTGGTGCCCAGGGCCAGGATGGTTCCCGGATTACCGTGAATGTACCCAGCGTTGGCCGAATTCCGAACGGCGCAACCATCGAGCGTGAGGTGGAATCGCCGTTCAACCGGGGCGATACCATCACCTTCAACCTGTTGCGTTCCGACTTTACCACGGCCCGCCGTGTGGTTGAGGCGATTAATGGTCGTCTGGGCCCGGACATGGCTTATGCACACGACGCCACGTCTATATCGGTGCGGGCACCCAGGGACCCATCACAGAGAGTCAGTTTTCTATCCATTCTGGAGAACATTGAGGTCGATCCGGCTCAGGAAGCCGCAAGAGTGGTGATCAATAGCCGCACCGGTACCATCGTGGTCGGCCAGAATGTAAAAGTGAGCCCGGCTGCCATTACCCATGGCAACCTGACCGTGACTATTCAGGAAAACCCCGAGGTAGTGCAGCCCAATCCTCTGGCTCAGGGTGATACAGCCGTTCAGCAGAATACCCAGATCGCTGTGACTGAAGACCCGGCGCGGATGTTCCAGTTCGGCCCGGCAACCACACTTAACGAAATTGTTCAGGCAGTAAACCAGGTAGGAGCAGCGCCAGGCGATGTCATGGCGGTGCTTGAAGCACTCAAACAGGCTGGCGCGCTTCGTGCCGAGTTGATTGTGATCTAGGTATCGCCATGCAGGATCCACGACTACAGCAAGCCCAGGTCTACACCGATTTCAGTGGTCTGAATGCACTGAAAACCCAGGCTCGTACCGACAAGCAGGCCGCGCTGGAGCAGGTTGCCAAGCAGTTCGAGAGCCTGTTCCTGTCAGAAATGCTCAAATCCATGCGCAAGGCTGGCGAAGTGTTTGCCGAGGGCAACTACCTGAACAGTAATGAAAGTCAGATGTACCGGGATATGTTCGACAGCCAGATCAGCTTAAGTATGGCCGGTGGTACCGGTACCGGGCTGGCGGAAGCGCTGGTCCGGCAACTGGGTCAACAGATTCCGGGGCTCGGTGAGGATGGAGAGAAACTGGCGGGTCACAAGGGTGTCATTACCGATTACGACCGCAGTATGCCGGCGATTTCCAGAGCGTTGCCGGAGCGAATGGCAGAGGTGGCGGATGTAGCTGCGAAGGTAAAAGCAGAGCCAGCGCAGAAACCCGGCAAGCTGCCGGAGGTATTTGAGTCGCCAGAGCATTTTGTTGAGCAGCTGATGCCGTTCGCAGAGCAGATCGGAAAGGAGACCGGCATTGATCCGCGCCTGATGATTGCCCAGGCGGCGCTCGAAACCGGTTGGGGCAAACACATGATCAAAGGTGATGGTTCGCAGCCGAGTTTCAACCTGTTTGGCATCAAGGCAGACAGTCGTTGGGGCGGTGACGCCGTGAGCATTACCACCACCGAATTCAGGGGTGGCGTGGCCATGAAGGAGCGGGCGGATTTCCGTGCCTATCCGGACTATGAGGCCAGCTTCCGGGATTACGTTGATTTTCTGCAAAGCAACCCCCGTTATCGCGATGTTCTGTCTTCAGCAGATCAGCCGGAAGTATTTGCGGAGAAGCTGCAGGAAGCGGGTTATGCAACCGATCCGGAATACGGAGCCAAGATCCGTCGGATCATGAATCGGGATTCTCTGATGACGCTGTCGATGAACAGTGACAGAGCGAAGGAGTAACAGATCATGGCGGGCTTGATCGGTATTGGTCTGAGTGGGGTGTTGGGGCACCAGGCGGCGCTCAACACCACAGCAAACAACATAACTAACGCAAACACACCGGGTTACAGTCGCCAGGAGGTCCAGTTCGAGACCCAGGAAGGTCGGCGTACAGGTGCAGGGACCATCGGCAGTGGCGTATCCGTCGCTAATATCCGCCGGCTGGCAGATGCCTATCTGAGTCAGCAGTTACGCGAGGACAGCACTCTGTTTGGCGAGCAGAATGCTTTTAACGCCGAACTGACGCGGCTGGATAATCTATTGGGCGGTGAAGACACCGGCCTGAACAAAGCGCTGAACAACTTCTTCTCGGCCATGCAGAATGCGGCGGAAGACCCGACCTCGTTGCCACAACGCCAGTTAGTGCTGAGCGAAGCCCAGCAACTGGTGAATCGCTTTCAAGGTTTGAACCAGGAGTTCATTCAGCAGCGCGAATCGGTGAAAACCCAGATGCAGCAGGGTGTAAAAGATGCCAATACCTTGCTCAAAAGTATTGCTGAACTGAACCTGGCTATTTCTGAATCTCCGGGCCTGGCCCAGGGCAGGGAACCCCTGGAGTTGATGGACAAACGGGACGAGAAGTTGCGCCAGTTGTCTGAGTTGGTGAGCATTCGGATAACGGAAGTGGAAGGCAGCCAGGTGAATGTGTCGCTGTCTAACGGTCTGTCACTGGTTACCGGCGCCAATGCCGCAGAATTCGCCACCCGCAGCAGTGCGGAAGATCCCACGCGCCTTGAATTTACGCTCACCAGCGGTGGGCGAACCCTGCTGGTGGATGAGCAGATTCAGGGCGGGAAACTGGGTGGCCTGCGTGCCTTTGATGAAATGGCTCTGAAACCCGCCTTTGATGAGTTGGGCCGGCTGGCGATTGCTATCTCCGCGGCTATCAACCATCAGCACGAGATCGGGATGGACCTGGAGGGTGATCTGGGGAGCAATTTCTTTACCGATGTAAATGCTCTGGAACTTCAGCGCAGTCGGGTGATTCCAAACGCCAATAATGCAGAGCCCCAGAATGGCCGTTTGGCGGTTGAAATCACTGACAGCAGCAATCTACCTGCCGGCACCTGGTCACTTCAGTTCAGTGGTGACGGTCGCAATTTTGAGTTGATCAATACTGCGACAGGGGACACTGTCAACCAGGGGCGATTGCCGGACCCGGTGCAATCCGAAATCACAATGCCGGGATTTAATATCCGCATTGACGGTGGCGAATTTAATGCCGGTGATAAGTACCTGATTCAGCCCAGCAGAAATGCGGCGGAGAACATCAAGCTGAATGTTCGGCGTGAGGAAGATCTGGCGTTCGCGAGCCCGATCAGAGCAAGCGCCAGCGACAACAACTTGGGCACCGCCGAGATTGGCCAGGGCGCGATGCTGAATGTGCGGAATCCGAACACTGGAGCGTTGTTGCCGGGGTTCCAGAGTCGCGGCGAGCTGGCCAATGGCCCGCTGAATATCGAGTTCACGAATTACGATGCGGCAACGGGCACTTACGATTACGAGATCACGGATACCCCGGGTAATAACGTTCTCGAAACCGGCAATTATGATCCGAAAAAGGTCAACGTGTTTTTTAGTGATGACCCCAGCGATGGCAGCCGCTACCAGGGCTTTCAGTTCGAAATGACTGGAGAGCCTGCAGTTGGCGATGAGTTTACCATCGATTTCAATAAGAACGGCGTTTCAGACAACCGCAACGCTGAGCTTCTGGCCGCGCTGGGTACAAAAAATACGCTCAATGGCGGTTCCCAGAACTTTACCGAGGGCTACGCTGGCCTGGTCGAGGATATCGGCGTGAAAACCCGCCAGAGCCAGCTGGATAAAGACGCCGGGGCAACGCTGCTGGAGCAGTCTACCAATCAGCGGGAGTCTGTCTCGGGCGTTAACCTGGACGAAGAGGCCGGCAAATTGATTCAGTACCAGGCAGCCTACAACGCATCGGCCCAGGTGATGTCTGTGGCGCAGGATCTTTTTAACACGTTGCTGCAGAGCTTCCGTTAAGGCGAGGTGATGTCACATGATCAGAATTTCATCACAACAGATTTTTTTCGGCGGCATCAACCGTCTGCAGGACATCAACAGCAACCTGGTTAACACCCAGCAGCAGATCTCTACCGGTAAGAAAGTAAACAAACCGTCGGATGATCCAGTGGCGGCCGCCCGTATTCTGAAGCTTGACCAGGAGCTTCAGCGCTCGGAAACCTACGGCCGGAATGCCAATCTGGCCGATAACCGGCTGAAGCAGGAAGAAAGCACACTCGCCAGCGCTGTGGACATTATCCAGAGGGTGAGGGAGCTGACGGTTCAGGCCGGTAATGGTTCTCTGTCTGCAAATGATCGGCAGTCCATCTCGGCGGAGCTCAAGGAACGTCTTGGCCAGCTCGCCAATATTGCCAATACCCGGGATGCATCCGGGGAGTATATCTTCAGTGGCTTCCAGGGCAGTACGCCTGCATTTGCCAAAAATGATGAAGGCAAATGGGTGTATCAAGGCGATGAGGGGCAGCGGGTATTGGAGATTGATGATGGTGTGACCGTGCCTATTAGCGACCACGGCAAAGGGATCTTTGTGGATGTTCCTAAGTCAATCTCTGTAACTAGCGATGACAATGGATCTGACAATGGTGTTTCCGCCTCTGGTTACATCTCTGGGCTTGAATTGGTCGCCCCGAATGATTTAACGAATTCATTTATTGGAGCCACGCCGTCTGTCCCCGATGACCTGACCGTTTCGGTTGTGAATTTAGATGGTGACCTTAGAATTACAGGGCCGAATGGTTCTCCTGATTTAACTCCAACACCTCCACCTAGGGTTGGTGAAGAGTTTCAAGTGGCCGGTATAAAAATGACGGTCAATGATGCTGTTTATGATCCAAATGGAATTGATCCGGTTACAGGTTTACCAACGGGAGCAGGAGATACTTTCACGATAGGGGTAAATGATAAACAATCCATCTTCGGCACCATCGAGAACCTGATTGCCGGCCTGGACGGAATTTCCAAAACAACGCCCAAGAGCAGTGCCGAGTACGATGCGCTGATCGCTGAAACCCTGGTCAATCTCGATAATGCCCAGGAGTCAATCATTCTCAAGCAAACCGAGCTTGGTGGCCGGCTCAACGCAGTGGAGTCCACCACCGCGTTTCTTGAGGATTCGGAACTCTACACCAAAGAGATTCGTTCCCAGCTACAGGATGTCGACTACGCCGAGGCCATCAGCAACCTCAGTTTCCAGAGCTTCGTATTGCAGGCCGCTCAGCAGTCGTTTGCGCAGGTTTCTCAGCTGTCCCTGTTCGATCGACTCTAATTCACTGTGCCGGCGGGTGATTTTTGCCTGCCGGCTGGTTGCTTTCGGGCTCTGGCTCAGTATAATCCCTCCCACTCTCCGATGGCGGCGTGGTGAAATTGGTAGACACGACGGATTCAAAATCCGTTGGGGTAAAACCCGTGGCGGTTCGAGTCCGCCCGCCGCTACCACTTATAGGCCGCAACCTGCGGCATCGTGAATAGCCCGGCCCATGAACGTCTCCGATTTTCATTTTGATCTGCCGGACGAGCTTATCGCCCGTTATCCGCTTAAAGAACGCAGTGCTTCACGCCTGCTCAGCCTTGACGGCCTTTCCGGCCAGACCACTCATCTGAAGTTTACTGACCTTCCGGACCTGCTCCAGCCCGGGGACCTCCTGGTATTCAACAATACCCGTGTTATTCCGGCCCGGTTGTTTGGCCAGAAGGAAACCGGTGGCAAAGTTGAAATACTGGTTGAGCGTTTACTGGGTGAAAAGGAATTGCTTGCCCATACCCGTTCTTCCAAATCTCCCAAGGAAGGCCAGCGACTATTGCTGGAAGATGGAACCGCACTGCGAATGCTGGCGCGGGAGGATGCGCTCTTTCATTTCGTCTATGAAGGGGATGAGGCGTTTCTGGATGTGCTCGAGCGTATCGGTCACATGCCTTTACCGCCTTACATGGAACGGGAAGATGAGCAGTCGGATCGTGAGCGCTATCAGACCGTCTATGCCAAGGAGGCGGGCGCCGTGGCTGCACCCACTGCCGGGCTGCACTTTGATGATGTCGTGCTGTCTGCCCTGAAAGCGAAGGGCATTGAGTTTGCATACGTTACGTTGCACGTTGGCGCTGGCACCTTTCAGCCGGTACGGGTCGACAAGATCGAAGATCATGTCATGCACAGTGAAATCGCCCATGTGCCGGAAGAGACGGTAAAGGCCGTTAATCAGGCCCGCGCTCGGGGTGGCCGGGTCGTTGCCGTGGGTACCACTTCCGTCCGCTCTCTGGAGTCGGCCAGCCGGGCAGGGCGTTTGCAGGAGTTCCGGGGCGATACGGATATCTTCATCTACCCTGGTTACCGTTTCCAGACCGTGGACGCCATGATCACCAACTTCCATTTGCCGGAGTCCACACTGATCATGCTGGTCAGTGCGTTTGCAGGCTATAACAACATCATGTCTGCGTATCGCGAGGCGGTGGAGCAAAAGTACCGGTTTTTCAGCTACGGCGATGCCATGTTTCTTACCGCGCAGGAGCCCAGCCGGGGCATGATGCTGGGAACGGATTCCGCCGAGTCACATCAAACCGAATCCCGTGGAGAATCACAGTGAGTGAATCCTGTTTTATGTCCTTCGAGAAACTCGGAGAAGATGGCAAGGCCCGTCGTGGCCGACTGACCTTTCCCCGAGGCGTGGTGGAGACTCCGGCATTCATGCCGGTTGGCACCTATGGCACTGTTAAGGGAATGCTGCCCCGAGACATCGAGGAAATCGGTGCCCATATTATTCTGGGCAATACATTTCACCTGATGCTGCGACCCGGCACAGAGGTAGTGAAAGCCCACGGCGATCTGCACGACTTCACCCAGTGGCAGGGGCCAATTCTGACGGATTCCGGCGGTTTCCAGGTTTTCAGTCTGGGCGAGATGCGCAAGATTACCGAGCAGGGTGTGACTTTCCGGTCTCCGGTTGATGGCTCCAAAGTCGAGCTGTCACCGGAAATCGCGATTCAGGTTCAGCGTGATCTGGGCTCTGACATCGTGATGATTTTCGACGAATGCACGCCGTACCCGGCAACGGAAAAGCAGGCGAAAGAGTCCATGGAGCTCTCGCTGCGCTGGGCCGAGCGCAGTAAGAGAGCCCATGAGGGCAATCCGGCAGCGCTGTTTGGCATCGTGCAGGGCGGCATGTATGAGTCGCTCCGGGACCAGTCCCTGGAGGGTCTGGAAAAGATTGGTTTCGATGGCTATGCCATTGGCGGCCTGTCGGTGGGCGAGCCGAAAGAAGACATGATCCGGATCCTGGATCACCTGCCGCCGAAGATGCCGGAAGACAAGCCACGCTACCTGATGGGCGTTGGTCGCCCTGAGGATATCGTTGAGGCGGTGCGCCGCGGTGTCGATATGTTCGACTGTGTGATGCCAACCCGTAATGCACGCAATGGCTATCTGTTTACCTCCACCGGTATTGTCAAAATCCGCAATGCCAAAAGCCGTCACGACACCGGACCGCTGGACGAGCGTTGTGACTGCTATACCTGTAAGCATTTTTCCAAGAGCTACCTGCATCATCTTGATAAGTGCGGAGAAATGCTCGGGTCGCAGCTCAATACCATTCATAACCTGAGGTTCTATCAGAACCTGATGAGTGGATTGCGTGGGGCCATTGAAGCAGGTACATTGTCGGACTTTGTAAGCGAATTCTATGCCTTACGGGGTGAAACCGTTCCGCCTCTGGGCGATTCCTGAACAAATTTTGCTTTAAATCTGTCAATAAACGGAGAACCTGAATGAAATCAGTCAAATTGCTCATCGCTGGCCTGCTGTCTCTGATGCCTGCTCTGGCCTCGGCTCAGGAAGCGGGCGCTCAGGGAATGAGCGTGATGGGTCAGATCATCTTCTTCGCCGGCTTCATCCTGATTTTCTATTTCCTGATCTGGCGTCCGCAGTCCAAGCGTGCAAAAGAGCATAAGGCCCTGATGTCCGGCCTGAACAAGGGTGATGAAGTGGTTACCTCTGGCGGCGTTGCTGGCAAGATTACCAAAGTGACCGACGACTTCATTGTTCTGGAAGTTGCAGATAACGTTGAAATGAAGGTTCAGAAAGTTGCCGTTGCTGCGGCTCTGCCGAAAGGCACTCTCAAGGACATCTGAGCTGGTTTCCAGGCGCATCCATGATGCGCCTGTTCATTTTCTGACTGGCTGAAACACCAAGACCGGCACGTCTGCCGGCTCGAAGGATTCTCATGCTGAACAAGTATCCTCTCTGGAAAAACCTGGTCATCGTGTTCGCACTGGTGATTGGTTTTATCTACGCCTTACCGAACTTTTTCCCTGACGATTACGCTATCCAGATCACCGGCGCCCGTGGCAGCACCGAAGTTGAGCAGCGAGTGCTTGATCGCGCCCTTGCCAAGCTTGAGCAGGAAGGCATCGAAGTCAAATCAAGCCTGTTGGAAGAGCGGGACGCGCTGATCCGCCTCACCAGCTCTGATGACCAGCTGCGGGCACGCCCCGCTGTTCAGGCGGCCCTTGGCAACGAATACCTGGTGGCCCTGAATATGGCGCCGTCAACGCCAGGCTGGCTGCGCAGCCTTGGAGCAGGCCCAATGAAACTGGGGCTGGATTTACGTGGTGGTGTTCACTTCCTCCTGGAGGTGGATATGGAAACGGCATTGAATCAGCGTCTGGAAGCGTTGTCTGGTCAGATCAAACGAGAGCTGAGGGAAGAGCGCATCCGCTACCGCGGTGGCGACATTGAGGATCAGACCCGCATTGTACTGAGCTTCCGTGACGAAGCTGCACGTAGCGAGGCGTTTGAGCTGGTTCGCGATCAGTACAACGAATTCCTGTTGGATGAGACAACAGAAGGTGAAGAGTTTCTGCTGACGCTGACGCTGTCCGAAGCAGAAGTTCGGAACATCCAGGAATACGCTCTTGAGCAGAACCTGACCACCATCCGCAACCGGGTGAATGAACTGGGCGTGGCCGAGCCACTGGTTCAGCGCCAGGGGGCAGACCGCATTATTGTAGAGCTGCCAGGTGTGCAGGATACCGCCCAGGCCAAGCGTGTACTTGGCGCGACGGCTAACCTGGAATTCCGGATGGAGGCTCGGCAGGATGCGCCGTCCGCCGAGACCGAACAGTTTCCTTTCCGGGATAATCCACAGCGTACCGCTCGTCTTGAGCGGGATGTCATCGCCACTGGTAACAATGTTGCCAATGCCCAGCAAGCGTTCGATGAAAATGGCCAGCCGCAGGTCAATATCACCATGGACTCCGTTGGTGGTGACCTGATGAATCGGGCGACACGCAATAGCATTGGCCGCCGCATGGCGGTGTTGTTCATTGAATACCGCACCGAAACCGAGACCCGGGAAGTCAACGGAGAAATCGTTGAAACTGAAAACCGGGTCGTGGAAAAAGGCATTATCAGCCTGGCGACAGTGCAGTCAGCGCTGGGGAGCAGCTTCCGGATTACTGGTCTGGATTCCATCCCCGAAGCGGCTGAGCTCGCACTGTTGCTGAGGGCCGGTGCTCTGGCCGCGCCCATGTACTTTGTGCAGGAGCGCACCATCGGGCCAAGCCTGGGGCAGAAGAATATCGATGCCGGGATGATGTCGGTGATGCTCGGCTTTGGGCTGGTGTTGCTTTACATGCTGGTGTTCTACCGCGGCTTCGGGTTGGTGGCCAATGTTGCGCTGACGCTTAACCTGATGTTGCTGGTTGCATGCATGTCAATCCTATCTGCCACGCTGACGTTGCCGGGTATCGCGGGTATCGTTCTGACGGTGGGTATGGCCGTTGATGCGAACGTTCTGATCTTTGAGCGTATCAAGGAAGAGCTGAAGGCGGGGGTGCCGCCACAAAGCGCCATTAATGCCGGTTATGGTCGCGCCTTTGTGTCGATTTTCGATGCCAATATCACAACCCTTCTGGTTGCCGTCATTCTGTTTGCCATGGGCTCCGGACCGGTGAAGGGCTTCGCAGTTACCCTGTGTATCGGTATTCTCACTTCCATGTTCTCGGGCCTGATGGTGAGCCGCGGTATAGTGAATCTGGTTTATGGCGGTCGCAGGGTCGAGAAATTGTCCATCGGGGGGAAGCTTGAAAATGCCTGATATGGAAAAGCAGCCGTTTGATTTCATGGGCTTGCGGAAGATAGCTTCCGCACTTTCTATTGTTCTGGTGGTGGCCTCCATTGCGCTGCTGGGGGTACGTGGCCTGAATCTGGGTATGGACTTTACCGGGGGAACCTCGGTGGAGCTCGAATACGCTGAAGCTCCGAGCCTGGACGGTATCAGAAACACCCTTACCGAGGCGGGCTACGAGCAGTTTGCGGTTCAGAATTTCGGAGCCGATACCACCGTACTGATCCGGATGGCAGAGGCCGGGAATGACGAGCTGGCTCTGGAAGTGGCCGGCGTGCTGACGGCGGATGGTGCTGATCTTGAGTTGGTCAGCTCTGAATTTGTCGGTTCTCAGGTGGGCGAAGAGCTCAAAGAGGACAGTGGGCTGGGGCTGCTGATCGCGCTCGCGGTGGTTCTGATCTACGTGGGTATGCGCTTTCAGTTCAAGTTTGGTATCGCCTCGGTGATTCCTCTGGCGCACGACGTGATCATTGTGCTGGGCGTGTTCGCGCTGTTTCAGTGGACCTTCGATCTGACAGTGCTGGCGGCGTTGCTGGCGGTTATCGGGTATTCCCTGAACGACACCATTGTTGTGGCTGACCGTATACGGGAGAACTTCCGTAAGATGCGCGTGGGTGAGCCTTGGAACATCATCAACCAGTCTATCCACGAGACCATTACTCGAACCATTAACACTTCCGGTACTACCCTGGTTGTGTTGCTGGCGCTGTATTTCCTCGGTGGCGAAGCGATCAATAACTTCGCGCTTGCCCTGATTATCGGTGTCGTTGTCGGTACCTATTCGTCCATCTACGTGTCCGCGAACATGTTGATGGTGATGGGCGTGACCCGCGAAGATCTGATGGTTCCCGCGAAAGAGGGTTCCGGTGAGGAAGAAGAGGAGCAGCCGCCGGAGTGGTTGAACCGGATGTAAGCTCCGGGTCTTTTCCGGGCCACAAAAAAACCGCCATCCGTGAGGACTGGCGGTTTTTTTGTGGCCCTGTCTTTCTTAACGCGGCAGTCGACCCCGGAATGGGTGCAGCGTTTTGAGCAGTTCCCGGAACAGCTTTGGATTGGCGACGACCAGTTGCCTGGCGGCTCCAACTGCTGGGTTGCCGGAGAAGTCGCCGGTCAGGGCGCCGGACTCCATGGCCAGTGTTACGCCCAGATCAAAATCTGCTGCCTGTGGTCGGAAGATCACGGCCGCATCCAGCAGACCAGCAGACACTCGCGCGATATCCAGTGTTACGCAGCCCGAGGTGCGGAACATGGCGGTGTCGCGAGCCAGGACGGCTGCCATCTCGCCCCAGATCATCGGGTCATCGCCCTGGCGGGCCTGGTCGAGGAGGTTGGTGGCCAGTGCTGCCTTGGCGGGCACTTTTACTTCGGATGTGCGCACGCGGCGGCTGTTCAGGACAGCGCCGTGGCCTCGGCTGGCGGAGTACTCTTCGCCGGTAATCGGGTTAACCAGCAGCAGGTTTTCGGTGCGATTGTTCTTTTTCTGGGCCAGGGCAAGAACAAATTCGGGAATGCCTCGCACAAAATTGTCGCGGCCGAGAACCGGGAATATGTGCCAGCTTTTTTCGTGGTTGCCGGCGTCGGACTCGCCCAGAGGTGCGATCACATGATCCTTGTAGGCCTTTTCCAGTTGTTCGGTGAAGTTGTCGTAAATGGACTGCTCCACTCGCTCCAGTTGCCGATGGCGTTCGGACTCATCCTTACCGTTAGGCTCCTGGCGCTCGAAATGGGCTTTCAGGTAGTCAGATCCCTGGCGGGCAACGCGCAGGGCCATTTTAATTGCTGGTTGCATCTGAGTGTTCATTATCCGGGTGTGTGAAGGCCGGCCATGATAGCAAAAACTGCCCCGCCTTGTACGTTTTTTGGCTTAGCAAAAGCACGGATACCACGGGGTTGCGGCATTTCCGGAGAGCAGGTTGGCCGGTAATTCTGGTATCATGCCGCTCTTTTATCACTTTTCTTGAAGTAACAGGCCCGATGACCATGAACAAGCCCGCGCTGCCGGTGGAAAGCACTGATACCTACAATGATCAGGTTCGCATTGTCCTGGTGGAAACTACCCACTCGGGCAATATCGGCGCCGTCGCCCGCGCCATGAAAAACATGGGGCTTGGAAATCTCTGGCTGGTGAACCCAAAGTCGTTTCCGGACGAAGCCTCCTATGCCCGGGCTTCATCGGCGTCGGATGTGCTGGATCGGGCTCAGGTAGTTTCCAGTCTTGATGAGGCGTTGTCAGACTGTGTCCTGGTGATGGGTACCAGCGCACGCGGGCGGAAGGTCCCCTGGCCCGTTATTTCCCCGCCCCAGGCTGCCGTCACCGCGGCGGAAAACAGTGCTCGTGGTCCAGTCGCCCTGGTGTTCGGGCGTGAGAGCAATGGGTTGTCCAATGAAGAGCTTCAGCGCTGCCATTATCACATCCATATTCCCTCGAACCCGGACTACAGCTCACTGAATCTGGCAATGGCGGTGCAGGTGGTTTGTTATGAATTGAGGATGCATTATCTTCGTGGGCTTGAAGAGGTGGAAAGCAGTCCCTACCTTGAGTCCATGGTCGAACCCGGGGACCGCGGATGGGATGTGCCGCCCGCGACGGTGAATGATGTTGAAGGATTTTTCGGTCATCTCGAGCAGGTATTGCAGGATGTGGATTTTCATCGCCGGGAGAACCCCAGGCAGTTGATGACACGGTTGCGCCGGTTGTTTCAGCGGGCAAAGCTGGACCAGATGGAAATCAATATTCTCCGGGGTATTCTGACATCGGTTCAGAAGGCCGCCGGTGCCCGCGAAGGGGTGGGCAGGAAAACGACAGCGGCTGGCGCCGTGGATGAGGGGCAGGAATAACACCATGTTTGAGCGTTTACGGGAAGATGTAAAAAGCGTATTTCACCGGGATCCGGCGGCCAGGAACACCTTTGAAGTGTTGACCAACTATCCGGGATTGCACGCGCTGTTGTTTCACCGCTTCTCCCACTGGCTGTGGAGCATGGGGCTGAAGTGGCTGGCGCGGATGATTTCGACGCTGGCGAGATGGTTTACCGGTATAGAGATTCATCCTGGCGCAACCATTGGTCGCCGCTTCTTTATCGACCATGGCATGGGTGTGGTGATTGGTGAAACCACGGTGATTGGAGACGACGTCACGCTTTACCAGGGCGTGACGCTTGGCGGCACCAGCTGGAACAAGGGCAAGCGGCATCCAACCATCGGTAATGGTGTGGTCGTGGGCGCTGGCGCGAAGATTCTTGGGCCATTTGAGGTGGGTGAGGGTGCGAAGATCGGCTCCAACTCTGTGGTGACCAAGGCGGTTCCGCCTGGCGCAACCGTGGTAGGCATCCCGGGAAGGGTCATCGTCAAGCGTAAAGGTGAAGACGACGTGCGCCGCAAGGAGATGGAGGAGCGTATGGGCTTCGACGCCTACGGCGTAACCGAGGAAATGCCGGACCCGGTCGCAAGATCGGTCAGGGCATTGCTGGACCACATGCATGCGGTGGATGATCGGATTGAGAATATGTGCAAGGCGCTTCGCAAGGTGAACGCCGAGTATCAGAATGGCGAGCTGCCTCCCTTGCATGATGAGGATTTCGACTGCGTTCGCGATGAGTCTGATGAGCGGGAGCGTGGCTGAATACTTGACTGTTTTAGTTGGTCAATTCATACTCGCTCCAGTGAATCGAGATTCAATCCCATCATTGGGGCTGAGGTTATGAAACTGACCACGAAAGGCCGCTATGCCGTTACGGCAATGCTGGATCTTGCGCTGCATGCAGGGCAGGGGCCGGTGAGTCTGGCGGATATTTCAGCCCGACAGGAAATATCCCTTTCTTACCTGGAGCAGCTGTTCTCTCGACTGCGCAGGCAGAAATTGGTGGTAAGTGTACGCGGCCCCGGTGGCGGTTATCGCCTGAGTCGCTCCGCAGATGAGGTTTTCGTGGCCGAAGTGGTCGACGCTGTGAGTGAGTCCCTTGATACTACGCGTTGCGGTAACAAAGGTGACTGCCAGAACGGCGAGAAATGCCTTACCCACCATCTCTGGTCTGATCTCAGTGACCAGATTCATCAATTCCTGAGTGAAATCAGTCTCGGGGATCTGATGCGCAAACACGAAATCCGGCAAGTGGCTGATCGTCAGAACCGCAAGCAGTCTGATGAAAGTGCCGACGCTATCAATACCCAAAGACTGACTGACCAGGCCACGGCCTGATAACCCGACCTCTTTTGCCTATGAAAAAGCCCGTCTATCTGGACTATGCGGCGACGACGCCCGTTGATCCCGCCGTTGCTGAAGACATGATGAAGTACCTGACCCTGGATGGGGTGTTTGGCAATCCGGCTTCCCGCTCTCATGGTTATGGCTGGCAGGCCGAAGCCGCCGTTGAAAATGCTCGTCGACAGGTGGCGGATCTGATCCACGCAGACCCCCGGGAGATTGTCTGGACTTCCGGAGCCACAGAATCTGACAATCTTGCCATCAAGGGTGTGGCGGAGCTACGCGATAATCCCCATATCGTGACATCCCGCATTGAGCACAAGGCTGTCATTGATACCTGTAAGTGGCTGGAGCAGCAGGGCATTGAGGTTACCTGGCTGGAGCCGGGAGTTGATGGCAGGGTGTCCGTTGAGGCGGTCGAATCCGCCCTTCGGGATAATACGGCCCTGGTCAGCCTGATGATGGTCAACAATGAGCTTGGGTCGCTGACCGACATCCGCGCAATCGGCCGGTGCTTGAGAAAGCGTGGCGTGCTGTTTCATGTTGATGCCGCCCAGGCCGCCGGCAAGCTGCCAGTGGATGTTGCGGATCTTGAGGTGGATTTGCTCTCTCTTTCGGCTCACAAGGTTTATGGCCCGAAAGGCGTAGGGGCGCTGTATGTCCGGCGAGCGCCGGAGGTTCGCATTGCAGCACAGATGCATGGCGGCGGACATGAGCGCGGCATGCGATCGGGCACACTGGCCACGCATCAGATCGTGGGCATGGGGCGGGCCTTCGAGCTGGCACGTACCGGGCTTGATGCCGAAATAAGTAAACTGGAACAGATGCGCGCGGCGTTCCTGGACGGGCTTGAGGGGCTTGATGGAGTTCACTTTAATGGCAGTCGGGAACATCGTGTGCCGGGTATTGTCAATCTGTCGTTTGAGGGTGTTGAAGCCGAGTCGTTGATGCTCGGCCTTCGCAACCTTGCGGTGTCCTCGGGCTCCGCCTGCGCTTCAGCAACGGTCGAGCCTTCTTATGTATTGCGAGGAATAGGCGTCAGCGATGAGCTGGCTCACCGGGCGCTCAGGTTCTCCTTTGGCAGGTTCACCACCGAAGAGGAGGTTGCATTTGCCTGTTCCCAGATTGTTGAAGTTGTGGAGCGACTTCGCTCGGTGCGGTAGGCAGTTGCACCCTGACTGCGTATAATCCCACCTCTGAATTTTCAACCCTGAACTAACTGGAGAAATACCATGGCAAACGAGCGCACGCTCTCCATTATCAAGCCCGACGCAGTCGCCAAGAACGTGATCGGCGAAATCTACAGCCGTTTCGAGAAGGCGGACCTGAAAATCGTTGCTGCCAAGATGATGCACCTTACTCAGGAGCAGGCTGAGGGCTTTTACGCCGAGCACAAAGAGCGCCCGTTCTTTAATGATCTGGTTGCATTCATGACCTCTGGCCCGGTTGTGGTTCAGGTGCTGGAAGGCGAGGGCGCTATCCTGAAGAATCGTGAGCTGATGGGTGCTACCAACCCTAAAGAAGCGGAAGCTGGCACCATTCGTGCGGATTTTGCTTCCTCCATCGACGCCAACGCTGTCCATGGTTCTGACTCTGCTGCCTCCGCTGAGCGTGAAGTGGCTTATTTCTTCAACGACAACGAAATCTGCCCGCGCGGCTGAGGTTGTTGTTCCAGGGGTGCCCGGCAGGGTGCCCCTGAATTGGTTATCTGATCGAGGTTATGTGATGACGGGCGCCGCCGAAAAAGTCAATCTTCTGGGAATGCCCAAGGCAAAACTGGAGGCGTTTTTTGAAACCCTGGGGGAAAAGCGTTTCCGTGCCCAGCAGGTTCTCCAGTGGATGCATCAGCGTGGTGTTGATGACTTCGATCAAATGACCAATATGAGCAAGTCGCTGCGCGAACAGCTCAAGGAAGTTGCCGAGATTCGTGGCCCCGAGGTCGTCTATGATGAGACATCAAAAGACGGTACCCGGAAATGGGTCATGCGCATGGATAACGGCAACAGCGTTGAAACCGTCCTGATTCCGGATGGCGAGCGTGGAACCCTCTGCGTGTCCTCGCAAATCGGTTGCAGTCTCGACTGTACCTTCTGCTCCACCGGCAAGCGTGGTTTTAACCGCAATCTGACGGCCGCCGAGATCATTGGTCAGGTATGGGTTGCACGACGGGCGTTCATGCCGTTCGATCCCAATGACCGACCTATCACCAACGTGGTGATGATGGGGATGGGCGAGCCCCTGCTTAATTTTGAGAACGTGGTCGATGCCATGAATCTCATGATGGAAGATCTCGCTTACGGCATCTCAAAGCGTCGGGTGACGCTCAGTACATCCGGAGTGGTGCCGGCACTGGATCGTCTCGGCGAAGTTACCGATGTTTCACTGGCCATCTCACTCCATGCACCTAATGATGAATTGAGAAACCAGTTGGTTCCCCTGAACAAGAAATACCCGATTGCCGAACTGCTGGCCGCGACCCGGCGCTACCTTTCACGACTGCCGGACAAGCGCAAAGCCACGATTGAGTACACGGTGATTGAAGGAGTGAACGATCAACCGGAACACGCCCGGGAACTGGTCGTGTTGTTGAAAGGGTTGCCCTGCAAGATCAACCTGATTCCGTTCAACCCGTTCCCGGAAAGTGATTTCCGCCGGCCAAGCATGAACGCAACCCGGAGGTTCCAGACCGTGCTTAACGAGGCCGGTTATGTCACGACGATCCGCACCACCCGTGGGGACGATATCGATGCCGCCTGCGGTCAGTTGGTAGGGCGGGTCGAAGACCGCACGCGCAGAAGCCAGCGTTATATCGCAGTACAACAGGTCAACCCCTGATAGCCGTCGGGTGAGACCACAGGAGAAGGTGTTTGTTGATGGCAAAGGACGTTACCGTGAAACTCGTTTCCGCTGTGGTTCTGGTTATCGGGGTCATGTTATCGGGCTGTGTCACCACCACCGATAGTCGGTTCAGCCGTGAAGCCGACCGACAGAAAGCCCTCAACAATTATGTTCAACTGGCGACTGCCTATATTGGTCAGGGGAATCTGGATCGTGCCCGTGACCACCTGGAGCGGGCGTTAGAAATCGACAGCCGAAGCGCACCGGCACTTGCTGCCCGGGGCCTGGTGTTGAGCGCGGAGGGTGAGGAAAGCCTGGCGGAAAAAAGCTTCCGGGATGCCATTGCCTCAGATGGAGACTATACCCGCGGAAGAGTGTATTACGGTGCTTTCCTGTATAGCCTCAAACGGTTTGAGGAGGCCCGGGACCAGTTCCGGATAGCCTCACGTGATACGGAGTACAAAGACCGGGGAGCCGTTTTTTATAACCTCGGGCTGACAGAAGAACGGCTTGGTTCGCTGGAATCGGCCGAAGCCGCTTATCGGCGTGCTGTGGAGCTCACGCGGGGCGAGGCCCGCACCCTGTTGTCCCTCTCTCGGGTGCTAGTTGAGCAGGGTGACTTTTCTCAGGCCTCTCGATACTACAGCCGTCTTCAGACCATGATACAGCGCAATACCCGGTTGACGCATTCACCGGAGAGTCTGTATACCGGTATCCGGATTGCCCGGCATTTCCAGGACAGGGATCAGGAAGCCAGCCTGGCACTATTGCTCAGAAACGAGTATCCGGAATCTGTCGAATATCAACAATATAAGGTACTGATTGCCAATGACCGGTGAGGAGCAGTCACAGCCAGCTTCCGAGGCCTCGGTTGGCCAGCAGCTAAGGCGCGCCCGGGAAAAGCTCGGGCTCAGCGTTTCAGACATTGCAGATCAGCAACACCTGCGCCCTTCGGTAATCCAGTCCATCGAGGAAGGGGATTACAGCAAGGTTGATACCGAGTTGTTTCTCAAAGGGTATGTTCGAACCTATGCCCGCCAGGTGCAACTGAACGCAGACGCCCTGATTGCAGCGCTCGACTCGGAACTTGAGCCCCTGCGTCAACAGCGGGAGCAGGAGCACCAGTCCAATCCTCTGGTTGATATCGAGCGCAAGAAAAAACGCAAGCGGCAGATTGCCAAACTGGTTGTGTTGCTGGCATTCCTCGGGGTCGTTGGTTTTCTGGCGTATAGCTATCTCGTAAAACCGGTGTCGGAACCGGTTCAAAGTAATGCCGACGGAATCTCGGAGTCTCTGGAAGCACAGAGTGGCGAGGCCGTTAGCGATGCCAGTCCTGAACCGGAAGAGGCGCCCTCCGTTAGCGAAGAGGCTGAACAGCCGGCCGAACCGGAACAGATGGATTCAGGCACCAGTTCAGTCGGAAACGTTGAAGCAGAGAATGGCGCTGTGACGGATACTGAAGCTCTGAGCGAGCCGACCGAGGGCGGAAGCCTCGGTCAGGAAGAGTTGCTGTCAGAGCAGCCTTCGGTGGAACAGCCGCCCGTTGTTGCGCAATCCCCGGATCCCGCTCTGACTGAGTCTGAAGTGATGGAGGCCCCGGTTGAAACCGTGAGGTTGGCCATGACGTTCAGTGACGACTGCTGGATTCAGGTCACAGATGGTGCGGGCAATCGGTTGGCCAGCGCGTTACGCCGAGAGGGCGATGCCCTGGACGTGAGCGGGCAGCCACCGCTCAGAGTTGTGGTGGGCGCCATGAGCGCGGTGGAGTCCCTGGAATTTCAGGGCGAACCGATGGATCTTGGTAATTTTCGCGTCGTAAACAATCGGTCAGAGTTTACGCTCGAGCCCTGAGCAGAATTTTCTTCCCAAAGATTTCTGGTTGAATCCCATGAAACAAGAGTCTCCGATCAAAAGACGTAAATCCCGTCAGATCATGGTAGGTAATGTTCCCGTTGGCGGCGATGCGCCCATTGCGGTGCAGAGCATGACCAATACCAATACCTGCGATGTAGACGCAACAGTCACACAGATCAAGGCTATCCAGGAGGCCGGAGCGGATATCGTGCGGGTGTCGGTTCCGTCCATGGAAGCGGCTGAGGCCTTTGGCAAGATTCGCCAGCAGGTCTCGTTACCGTTGGTGGCCGATATCCATTTTGACTACAAGATAGCGCTCCGAGTTGCAGAGCTTGGTGTGGACTGCCTGCGCATCAATCCCGGTAACATTGGCCGGGACGATCGGGTCAGTGCGGTAATCAGTGCTGCCCGGGACCGCAACATTCCGATCAGGATCGGCGTAAACGCAGGTTCACTGGAAAAAGCGCTTCAACGCAAATACGGCGAGCCCACGCCGGAAGCGCTGGTAGAGTCGGCCATGCGTCATATCGACATCCTGGACAAACACGATTTTCAGGACTTCAAGGTCAGCCTGAAAGCGTCTGAAGTGTTCATGACCGTCGCGGCCTACCGCCTTATCGCCTCCCAGATTGAGCAACCGCTGCACCTGGGTATCACTGAGGCCGGTGGATTCCGCTCTGGTACGGTCAAGTCCTCCATTGGCCTGGGCATGCTGTTGATGGATGGCATTGGGGACACCATTCGGGTTTCCCTTGCCGCCGACCCGGTTCAGGAAATCAAAGTCGGCTTCGACATTCTCAAAAGTCTTCGGTTACGCAGCCGCGGCATTAACTTTATAGCCTGCCCAAGCTGTTCCCGACAGAACTTCGATGTTATCCAGACCATGAATGATCTGGAGGCCCGGCTTGAGGATGTGAACACCTCCATGGATGTGGCCATTATTGGCTGTATTGTTAATGGTCCCGGTGAGGCAAAGGTAGCGGATATCGGTCTGACCGGTGGCACACCGAAAAATCTGTTCTATATGGCCGGAAAGCCAAACCAGAAGCTGGACAACGCGACGCTGGTGGACGACCTTGAACGCCTGATTCGCGAGGAAGTGTCACGGCGCGAGGACCAGGACAGCGCAGTCATCGCCAAGTCCTCAGACTGATCAGAACCGATTTCAGAAACCTATCAGGATATTATTTTGGCAAAGATTCAGGCAATCCGGGGGATGAACGATATTCTCCCGGACCAGACACCGGTCTGGCAGTACGTTGAATCCACCGTTCGACGGGTTCTCGGGCAGTACGGCTATCAGGAAATCCGTATGCCAGTGGTCGAACATACCGAGTTGTTCAAACGATCGATCGGTGAAGTCACTGACATCGTCGAAAAAGAGATGTATACCTTTGAAGACCGCAACGGCGATAGCCTTACACTGCGGCCCGAAGGTACGGCCGGGTGCGTGCGTGCAGCGGAAGAGCATGGGCTGCTCTTTAATCAGACCCGGCGGCTTTGGTACACCGGTCCGATGTTCCGGCATGAGCGGCCACAGAAAGGCCGTTACCGCCAGTTTCATCAGATTGGTGTGGAATGCTTCGGTATGGCCGGCCCTGACATTGATGCTGAGCTGTTGATCCTGACGGCGCGCCTGTGGAGCGCCCTGGGGTTGTCCGACCATGCCAGACTCGAGATCAACTCCATCGGTACCAGCGACTCCCGGAAAGTCTACCGTCAGGCCCTGGTTGCCTATCTGGAGCAATATCAGGATAAGCTCGACGATGACAGCAAACGCCGGTTAACCACGAATCCTTTGCGGATACTGGACAGCAAGGATCCGGCCACGCGGGAGATTTTGCAGGGCGCACCGAGCCTGGACGACTATCTGGATGATGAATCGCGCCAGCATTTTGAACAACTGAAAGCGATGCTGGATGCGGCAGGCGTTGCCTACACGGTAAACCCGGCCCTGGTGCGCGGACTGGACTATTACGGCAAAACCGTGTTCGAGTGGATTACCGACAGCCTGGGTGCCCAAGGCACGATCTGTGCCGGTGGCCGTTACGATGGTCTGGTGGAGCAACTTGGAGGCAAACCCACCGTAGCGGTGGGCTTCGCCATGGGGCTGGAGCGACTGATTCTGTTACTGGAAACCCTGGAACTGGTCCCCGAACATGTGAACAATCAAGCCGATGTTTACGTTACAGCCATGGGAGACCAGGCGGTAGCCCCGGCGATGGCGTTGGCAGAAACGCTACGAAATGAATTGCCGGGCCGGATTGTCGTCTCACACTGCGGTGGCGGCAGCTTCAAGAGTCAGATGAAAAAGGCAGACCGCAGTGGCGCACGCTTTGCGGTGATTCTGGGTGAAAACGAAATCGCTCAGGCCACGGCGGGGCTCAAGCCGTTACGTGACGATCAGCCCCAGCAGGAAGTTGCTCAGGCAGACCTGGCAGCTGTGCTTGCCGGTTTGTTGTAAGCAGAGTCTATATAAACAGGCAGTTTAACGAATAACAGGAGTTTTCATGGCGGAGTTGCGCACCGAAGAAGAACAGGTCCAGGCAATCAAGGACTGGTGGAAAAATAACGGAAGCTCGCTGCTCATCGGTATTGGTGCGGCTCTGGCCATCGTCTTTGGATGGCAGGCCTGGCAGAACCATCAGGCGCAACAACGCGCCGAAGCCGCTAATCAGTTTGCCAACCTGCTGAACGCGTTCTCCTCCGCAGATGATGAGTCGGCCGACACTGTGGGTTTTGTGGCGGAGACACTGCGAGACGAACACGGCGACAGCGCCTATGCCATCTATGGCAATCTGGTTCTGGCACGGCAGCAGATGGTTGAAGGTGAGGATCCCGCGGCCGCTGTTGAATCACTGAACTGGGCGCTGGAGAAATCAGCGGGTCATCCGGCTCTGGAGCTGGTGATTCGTAACCGTCTTGCCCGAGCCCAGTTTGCCGCTGGCGAACACGATGCCGCGCTTGCCACTCTGGACAATGCAGTAGACGCCGATGCCTTTGCGGCCATCTTCTCCGAGCTGAGAGGCGATGTTCTGTTGGCCAAGGGCGACCGGGACGGTGCGCGTGAGGCGTACCTGGCGGCACGTGAGCAGAGCCAGCAGGGTCGTAGCGGTGTTCTTGAACTGAAGCTGTCAGACCTCGGTGTCGGGGAGGACGCCTGATGTTCGTTGGGCGCGCGCTCAAGGTCGGGGTTGGCTCCGTTTTTTGTGGTCTGTTGGTCGGAATCTCCGGGTGCAGTAGTACAGACACTTTTGAGCAACCTGCTCCGGTGCCTGAAATCAGCGAAACCGTTGAACTGGATACGGTATGGAGTATGTCTGTTGGCGATGGTCATGACGATCAGCTGCTTCAGATCGCGCCTCTTTACGCCGGCGACGTGATTTACGCCGCTTCCGCTGACGGGATTGTTGCGACAGTCAGGCCGGCGGATGGCGAGATCATCTGGCAGAAAGACTACGATGAACAGTTTTTCGCCGGACCGGGCGCTGATGCCCGGCATCTTTACATGGTCACCCGGGATGCGGAACTGGTGGCCGTGTCCTCGGAGGACGGCACCGAGGCCTGGCGGGTACCTCTGCCCACGGAAGTTCTGGCTGCGCCTCAATCCAACGGTAACCTCGTGGTGGTGCAAACCACCGATGGCCGTGTGATTGCCCACGACGCAGCGACCGGAGAACGCCGCTGGCAATATGAGGCTCAAGTGCCGGTGCTGACCGTGCGCACCGCAGCTGCACCTTTGGTTGGCGGCGACATTGTGATCTCCTCGTTTGCCAACGGTCGTGTCATTGCACTCACCGCCTCGGACGGACAGCCAGTGTGGCAGTATGAGGTCGGTCAGCCCCAGGGTCGTACCGAACTGGAACGCCTGGTGGATATCGGCGGCCAGCCGCTGGTTCTGGATTCGGCCATTATGGTCGTCGGTTATCAGGGTAAGCTGGCGCTGGTGGATATTCGTTCCGGGCAGGAAATCTGGAGCCGTCGGGCATCAAGCTTCTACTCGCCCGCGATTGGTAACGGCAATATCTTTCTGTCCTCCGCCAATGGCGATATCGTAGCGCTCCGTGGCAGCGACCGGCGAGAGCTTTGGGTTCAGGATAGCCTGTCCTGGCGCCAGCTGACCCGGCCGGCTGTTTCCGGTGATTACCTCGTGGTAGGCGACTTTGAAGGCTACCTGCACGTGCTGTCGACCTCCGATGGCAGTCTGCAGGGCCAGCGTGAGTTCGATAGTGACGGTATCCGCGTACCAGTTCAGGTGATCGAAGATGGTAACCTGCTGGTTTATGGAAATGGCGGAAAGATGGCCGTCCTGAGAATTGAACAGGACGACTGAGTACGCCCCGACAAGTTTATGCCCGGCCCAGGCTTTAGCCTGCGTGCCGGGTTTCTGGTTTCTTGAATAGCAGATCAATATGACCCCAGTTATCGCCCTTGTAGGCCGCCCCAACGTTGGTAAGTCCACGTTGTTTAACCAGATGACCCGCTCCAGGGATGCTCTCGTAGCGGACTTCCCCGGGCTGACCCGGGACCGAAAATACGGTGAGGGCAACTACGAAGGCCAGAAGTTCATCGTTATCGATACGGGCGGCCTGACTGGTGACGAAGCCGGTATTGACGCCGAAATGGCTCGCCAGTCAATGCAGGCGGTAGAAGAAGCGGACATTGTCCTGTTTCTTGTGGACGGTCGGGCAGGACTGACCGCCGGCGATGAAATGATCGCGGATTATCTGCGTAAATCGGGCAAACAGGCCCACCTGGTGGTTAACAAGACCGATGGCCAGGATCCGGACGTGGCGGCGGCGGACTTCTACAGTCTGGGGTTTGAATCCACGTTTCTGATTGCGGCGGCCCATAACCGCGGCATCCTGTCTTTGCTGGAAGCGCTGCTGCCGGAACCGGAAAATCCGGAAGACCAGGATAGGGCGGATCGTTACCCGGGTATCCGGATTGGTGTGGTAGGGCGGCCGAATGTGGGCAAGTCTACGCTGGTTAACCGCATGCTCGGTGAAGATCGGGTGGTGGTGTACGACATGCCAGGAACTACCCGTGACAGCGTTTACATTCCCTATGAGCGCCAGGGGCATGAGTATACCTTGATCGACACTGCCGGGGTTCGTCGCCGAAAGAATGTTCGCGAGGCGGTGGAGAAGTTCTCAATTATCAAGACACTGCAGGCGATTGATGACGCCCATGTCGTGATTCTGGTGATCGATGCCCGGGAGGGGCTCGTGGACCAGGATCTGCACCTGATCGGGTTTGTACTGGATGCGGGCCGCTCACTGGTGATCGCCATCAACAAATGGGACGGCATGGATCCGGAAGACCGTGACCGGGTAAAAGAGCAGGTGGCCAGGCGCCTGGATTTCCTGGATTACGCGGACAAGTATTATATCTCGGCACTGCACGGCACGGGCGTGGGAACCATGTATGAGTCGGTCCAGGCCTGCTATGAATCCGCGATGTCAAAGTGGCCAACCAACCGGTTGACTGCAATCCTCCAGGATGCCGTTGCTCAACACCAGCCGCCGATGGTTCATGGTCGCCGCATCAAGCTGCGATACGCTCACCAGGGTGGCTCCAACCCGCCGGTTGTGGTGGTGCATGGTAATCAGGTGGATTCACTACCCGGTGCTTACAAGCGTTACCTTGAAAACACCTTCAGAAAGGTGCTGAAAGTCGTGGGCGCGCCGATACGGTTTGAATTCAAGTCAGGCGAGAACCCCTTTGCAACCAAGGTCGACCGTCTGACGCCTCGGCAAAAGGTCAAGAAGGACAACGACCTGAAGAAAGGCCGTCGGATCAAGAAGACCCGGCAGAAAAGCGTTAAACGCTGATCTGCCGGGGCTAGTCCCTGCCAGGAGCCCTGATCAGGCGGCTCCTGCATCCGCGACCTGTTTTGCCTGTACTGCCGTCAGGGCAATGGTGAAGACAATGTCTTCCACCAGGGCCCCGCGGGACAGGTCGTTTACCGGTTTTCGCAAGCCCTGGAGCATGGGCCCCACGCTGACGACATTGGCACTGCGCTGCACCGCCTTGTAGGTGGTGTTGCCCGTGTTCAGGTCCGGGAACACAAACACGGTAGCCTTGCCGGCCACCTTGCTGCCCGGGGCTTTGGATTTTGCCACGCTCTCAATCGCCGCAGCATCGTATTGCAGCGGTCCGTCAATGAGTAGATCCGGGCGCCGTTCCCGGGCAATGCGGGTGGCTTCGCGAACCTTGTCGACATCCTCACCGCTGCCGGACTCGCCGGTACTGTAGCTGATCATTGCAACCACAGGTTCAATACCAAAGGCTTCAGCAGATTCGGCACTCTGTATGGCAATATCGGCCAGTTCCTCGGCATTCGGGTCTGGGTTGATGGCGCAGTCGCCATATACCAGCACCTGTTGCGGTAACAACATGAAGAATACCGATGACACCACCTTGGCGTTGTCATGGGTCTTGATCAGCTGGAGGGCAGGGCGCACGGTGTTGGCCGTGGTATGAATAGCGCCGGAGACCAGTCCGTCGGCTTCGTCCATGGCCACCATCATGGTACCCAGAACGACGTTATCCTCCAGCATGGCTTCGGCCATATCAGGTGTCAGGCCCTTGTGTTTCCTCAGCTCCACCATGGGCGCCACATAACGCTCGCGCACCGATTGCGGGTCTATGATTTCCAGGTCATTTGGCAGTTCCACGCCCTGGGAGGCGGCGACTGAGCGAATCTCGTGTGGATCACCGATCAGCGCGCAATGAGCCAGGTTACGTTGATGGCAGATAATGGCTGCCTGAATAGTTCTGGGTTCACTGCCTTCTGGCAAGACGATCCGCTTGGCTGCAGCCCGGGCTCTTTCCGATAGCTGATAACGGAATGCCGGAGGCGAGAGCCGACGTTGGCGCTGAACTTTCAGATGCTCCTGCAGCCACTGGGTATTGATTCGCCGGGCCACGGATTCCATGGCTTCTTCAATACGCTCCGGGTCGTCAATGGGAATGGCTGAAGACAGATTTGCCAACAGGTGGGCGCTCTCGTAGGTATTGGTTTCCGAGCTCAGCACTGGCAAGCCGGTGTCCAGTGCCCGTCGACACAACTCTATAACCCGTTCGTCCGGCATCAGGCCGCCTGTCAGCATCAGTCCGGCAAGCGGGACACCATTGAGAGCGGCAACGGCCGTGGCCACTACGATATCCTCGCGATCACCAGGGGTGACCATCAGGGTGCCTGGCTTGAGGGTGTCGGTCATGTTACGGATGGATCTGGCGCACACTGATACCCGCTGCACCCGCCGTGAATGCATTTGCCCTTCGTGCAGTACCGGAACACCAAGCTCTCGCGCTACATCAGAGACCCGGGGTGCCAGCAGTTGGGGTTGCCAGGGAATCTGCGCCAGCAACTGGAAGCGGCCGTTCGCGAATACTTTGCAGGAGGTGTGATAATCCGTTTCGGTGGCTTCACTTGCCGGCGGATGATCCAGTGCCATACCGGACTTCTGTGGTTCTCCCACCTTGTTAAGAATGACCCCAATCACGTCCGGATCCGACGGTGCCGCAAACAGGCGCGAGGAGAAATCCAGGTCATCATCGAGCTCGCTGGCAGTACAGCTCTTCGGTGTGCTCACCAGGATCACTTCGGAACCGAGATTGCGGGCGACTTCCACGTTCAGCCGCGCGATATAGGCTTCGGTTCTGTCCGGAACCAATCCTTCAATGATGACCACATCCGCTTCGTTGGCGACTTTCTGGTATTCACCGACGACGTTCTCCATCAGCAGGTCGGCTTTGCCGTGGTTCAACAGCTGCTGGGCTTGTTTCAGAGGAATCGGGTCGGGTGGTTCGAGGTGGCTGCGGGCACGCACAAAGGCCACCGAAGAATCCTTGCCGTCGTTATGAAGCGCTTCGCCTCTGTGTACGGACTGACTGAATGGTTTGTAAAAGCCGACGCTCACTCCTTCCCGTTCCAGGGCACGCAGAAGACCAAGGCATACGGATGTCAGGCCGGAGTCAAGAGAGGTTGGGGCTATGAAAAGACTTTTTGCCATGATTGTTCCAGGTTTCATTCTTCGGAGTGTTCGGTGCCGGCAGCGGCCAGGCGGGCGGCTTCTCGGGCAATCACCAGTTCTTCATTTGTGGGAATGACCAGCGCCGGATAACGCGAGTCCGGAGAACTGATGCGGCCATCACTCCAGCGGCCGTGATGCTCGTTGAGGTCCGGATCCAGCTCAATCCCAAGCAGGTGCAGATGTCGGGTTGTGTCCTGGCGAATGCGGGCACTGTTTTCACCGATGCCGCCAGTAAAGACCAGAGCGTCCAGTTTTGTCAGGGACGCGGTCATCGCTCCAATATACCGCGCCAGGCGGAAGCAGAATACGTCAATTGCCAGCTGTGAGGGTTCGTGGCCATGGTCAGCCAGCTCACACAAGGTTCGCATGTCGTTGGTCTGGCCTGAGAGTCCCTGTAATCCGCTTTCTTTATTCAGCATCTCGTGGACGTCACCGGCACTCATACCCCGGCTTGCCAGGTAGTCGAACAGCCCGGGGTCCACATCCCCGCTGCGGGTGCCCATCACGAGTCCCTCAAGCGGAGTCAGACCCATGCTGGTATCAACGCTGAGCCCATTCTGGATCGCTGTGATGCTACAACCGTTACCCAGATGGGCAGAGATAATTGAGGTGGTGGCCGGTGTCTTGTCCAGCAGACGAGCGGCCTCGTGTGCCATGAAATAATGACTGGTGCCGTGGAAGCCGTAACGACGCACTCCCCAGTTGCTGTAGCACCGTTCCGGTAGTGCGTATCGGTAAGCGCGCTCGGGCAGGGTCTGATGGTAAGCGGTATCAAACACCGCGACCTGTGGAACGTTCGGGAACAGCGCCTGCATGGCGCGAATGCCCGCGAGGTTTACCGGATTATGCAGAGGTGCCAGCGCAGCGCAGGCTTCAATGGCGGACACCGTTTGATCATCAATCAACGAAGCTTCACGGAATGTTTCGCCCCCATGCACCACTCGATGGCCAACAGCCATGGGTTCGCCCGTCATCAGAGCCCGGTCTTTAAATGCGTTGACGAGCGCCGCCAGCGCCTGGCTGTGGCTGGCACCGGAAGGTAAGTGAACCGGTGTTTCATCGCCATTGATGCGTGCAAAGGCATCGGATTGATTAAGTCTTTCCGCCAGGGCGGAGGTGATTTTCTGGTGGTCGTGATCAAACAGCGCGAGTTTCAGTGATGAACTGCCGCAGTTCACGACCAGGATTGAGTCGTCCATGGTTGTGCCGTATTGATTACTTTAGATTGGCCCGCTCATTGGTTTCGAGCCAGTGAATGAAGTCCTGCTCGGGCAGGGGGCGACTATAGAAGTAACCCTGGGAGTAGTCGCAATGCTCCGCTTTCAGGAAGTGAGTCTGGTCCTCTTCCTCAACCCCTTCGGCAACCACTTTCAGGCCTAGGCTGTGGGCCATGTTGATGATCGCGCGGACAAGGGAAGCATCTTCGTTTTCTTTCAGGACATCCTGAACAAATGACTTGTCGATTTTCAGGGTATCGAACGGATAGCTTTTCAGATAGCTGAGTGCCGAATAGCCAGTTCCGAAATCGTCGACCGACAAGCGGATTCCAACTTTGTCGAGTTGTTTGAGGATATCAGCGGTTTCGATGGAATTGTCCAGAATCAGCCGTTCCGTGATTTCCAGTTCCAGCAGTTCCGGCCGTAAATTGCTGTCGTTCAGCGCGCGCATGATGGCGTCGGTAAACCCGGGGTCCCGGAACTGGCGTGGTGATACATTGACGGCAATGCTGATCTCACGCCCGGTCATCGCCTGCCAGCAGTACGCGGCTTGACAGGCTTCCTTGACGACCCATTCGCCGATCGGAATGATCAGGCCGGTTTCCTCGGCCAGCGGAATAAAGCGATCTGGCATCACCATGCCCATGGCCGGATTGTTCCAGCGAAGCAGGGCTTCAGCCGCCACCAGGCCACCACTGGCGGTGTCGACAATGGGCTGGAAGTAGAGCTCGAATTCACCCAGCTCCAGGGCCTTGCGCATGTGAGATTCCATTTGCAGACGCTCGTGAGAAACCTCGCTCATCTCCGGAGTAAAACGGGCATAGGCGCTCTTGCCTTTGTGTTTCGCCTCGTACATGGCCGCATCGGCGTGCTGGAGCAGGGTGCCGCTGTTATCCGAGTCGTCCGGGAAGGTGGCGATGCCAATACTGGTTGTGACAAACACTTCCTGGCCGCTGAGCATGAACGGCGGTGCGAAGGTTTTCAGAATACGTTCGGCAACCTGGGAAGAGGCGTCCGGCCCGTTCAGCCCCGGCAGCACCACAAGGAACTCATCACCACCCAGCCGCGCAACGGTACTGGTGCCGCGCAGGCAGCTGGAGATCCGGCGTGCGGCTTCAATCAGCAGGGTGTCACCGGCGTCGTGGCCGAGGGTATCGTTGATGTGCTTGAAGTTGTCCAGATCCAGGAACATTACCCCAACCTTGGACTCATCACGCCTTGCCTGGGCCAGCGCCAGTTTCAGGCGGTCCAGCGCAAGCATGCGGTTGGGAAGCCCGGTCAGGATGTCGTAATTCGCTTGCCGCAACAGCTGTTGCTCGTAACGTTTTCGGATGCTGATGTCTTCCCCGAGTATCAGGTAACCGGTGGTTTCACCGTTATTGTCCTTGATAGGGGTGACCACAAGCTGTTCCCAGTAGCGCTCGCCATTTTTCCGTGTGCTGTTGACTTCGCCTTGCCAAACGCCCACGCGCTGTACCTGAAGCCTGATGGATTTCCATAGTTGTCTGGCTTCGTGGGAATCCACACCGGGGTCAATAAGTGACGAGGGATGCTTGCCGATGATTTCAGACGGGCTGTTCCCCGTCAGTTGGCTGAATTTCCGGTTCGCATATTCAATGCGCCATTGCCGGTCGCAGATCAGAACCGAAGACGGGCTCTGGTCGATGGCTTTGGAGAATTTCCGGATTTCGGCTTCATCCCGTTCCCGCCTTGCAACGTCATCGGTGAGCCGTTCGCGCATCTGGTTGATGGCTTCGGTCACCATACCCAACTCATCGCGCTGGTAAGCAGGAGTATCCGGCCTATCCAGCTCCAGCGGGCGTGAAAGATTTCGCAATGACAGATCCCGGGTGTAGTCGGCCATGTCCGCCAGGTGGCGAGTGACCAGATGGCGGAATATCCACAGAATCAGAATGGAAACAACAAATATGATCAGGAACTGAGTGGCAAGAATGAAGCCCACCCGGCGCCTTAGTTCATCATACACCCGTTGCAGACTGGCGGTGATGGTGAGCTCGCCCAGCCGGAATTCCGCATCGTCCCGGTAGATCAGCTCGAAACTGTGGGTGAGGGTATCGGTGTCTCGTGGGAGTTCGCCCATGACCAGTTCGGAGTCTGGTTCAATTCTGAGCCGTAGATGTTCGATATCGGGCAGGCTGAGAATGCCGTCCATCTGGGTTTGCAGGTGTTTTTGATCCAGCGCCCACAGACTCTGGGCAAGACTGGAGCGGTAACCGGACTCAATTACCTGCATCCGCTGTTCTATCTTGGACAGGTCCTCGCGGTAGTCTGAGTAGATCTGAATGCCGGACGCGAGCAATGTAAAGGCAGAGCTGAACAGAAGGATCCATGCCACCAGCCGGAATGATAAAGGAGAGGCTGCACGAAAACGTTTCAAACGCGTCGCAATGTCTGGCATGTCTTTGATTTTTCGACCATCCAAGGAAGTATCGGACATAGCAATTACAGAAGCGATCCCTGAAGTTGTTACCTGTATTCCCTTGCCTACGACTATAGCAGCAGTTTACGGCAAATGCGCTGCAAACTCAGGATAAACCGAGAGAAATGGGGCAGGGCGTCTCACTTTGGCAATTATTGCAATGACGAAATGAGCTTGATGCAGATCAATACGGGGCAGGCGGTGCCGGCGTAACCTGAGCTTAATCAAGTTTTACAGGTACAGGAGACATAGCCATGTATATGGACGCAGTTGTAATCGCCGGAATCGCCACAGTATTGCTGATGATTGGCTTCTTCGTCGGAGTCGGCATCTTCGTCATGAAGGATCAGAAGAGCCATGCTGCTAAAGGAGGAAAGCACCACCAGGGTGGTCATGGCAGCTGACGAGCAGACAGCTTTGAAATTGGCGTCCCCTAGGGGGTTCGAACCCCTGTTGCCGCCGTGAAAGGGCGGAGTCCTAGGCCACTAGACGAAGGGGACGCAACGTTTTCAAAAGCTTGCCTCGTCGAGGTGGCGCGTATATTAAGTAAGGTGCCTGGGGCTGTCAACGCTTTTTCTTAAAAAAATTATGTTCCCACACTTTCCCTCAACGCGGCTTCCAGTTCCGCAAGCCGGAATTCAAAACCTTCACGTTTGAGCCGTTCCGGTATCGCCTTCTGACCGGTCAGTAACAGCCCGGCCATTTCCCCCAGCATCAGTTTCAGTGCAGGCGCTGGAGCCGGTATAACGGCAGGGCGGTGTAGAACCTGTGCAAGCGTTCTGGTGAATTCCGCATTGGTGACCGGGTTCGGGCTGACCATATTGTAGGGGCCGCTTGCCGTTGGCGTATCCAGCATCCAGAGCAGGCCGGAAACCACGTCGTCCCTGTGAACCCAGGGCATGTATTGCCGTCCGGAGCCCAGCTTTCCGCCAAGTCCGAGCTTGAAGGGCAGGACCATGCGTTGCAGAAAACCGCCGTTACGGCCGGCCACCACCCCGGTGCGGGACAGGCAAACGCGTACGCCATCAGCTTCAAGTTTCAGTGCCTCCTGTTCCCAGTCCCGGCACAGTTGGTGTGTGAACTCATCATGGGGTTCTGTGTCTTCGGTAACCAGGTGATCCCCCTGGTTACCATAAAAGCCAACGGCAGAGCCGGATACCAGAACCTCCGGCATGTTGCTCCAGGTTCTTACCACTCCGACCAGGGTGCGGGTGAGATCAATGCGGCTGGCACGCAGCTGTTCCTTGCGGGCATGGCTCCACCGTTTGTCGGCAATGCCTTCCCCGGCCAGATTGATAACTGCATCGAAGCCCGGGTGTGCGCGCAACTTTTCCAGATCATCCGTGACTTCTACCCGGCCGCAGATGGAGCGCACGGCATCCGGCTTCTGACGGCTGAGAACCGTTAGCCCATAACCGCGTTCAATTAGCTCACGGCACAGTATGTGGCCGATAAACCCTGTGGCGCCGGTAACCAATATACGTTTGTCCATGGGTTCCCTCCTGCGATCGGAATCCGTCGTTGGTTCTTTGTCAGTGTTCAGAGCGCTCGAGTTCCTCCTTAACCACATCACGGATGGCCAGTCCAAGCCTCGGATTTTTCCCGATTGGTTCAGCCAGGCGGATAGTAACGCCGTGTTCCGCCTCCAGCCTTTCGATCATGGCCGGGACATCTTTTCGCAAGTGGCGGCCCGCAGCGAGAAATAACGGGACGACCGTGAATTGCTCCACGCCTTGCCCTTTGGCCCGGTTCACAATGGTATCCAGTGAGGGTTCTGCCAGTTCCATGTAGGCAATGGCTGCATTCTCGATTGACTCTACGGTCGGTTCGGCCAGTTTCTCGAAGGTCTCGCACCAGCGTGCGTCGCTGCTGCCGTGGGCCAGTAAAATAATCTGGTGTGGTTGGGTCATAACATCTCCGATCTGGTCGTTTGTGTCGGTGCGACCGTAAACTTGACGACAGTGGGTCGTTTAAAGTGATCCTGACAATCAATGTATCAGGGAGTTGTCAGATGTTCGATTGGAAAGAGCTTCTGGATTTCTGGTTCGGTGAATTAGATGAAAACGGTATTCCTGATCGCGATCATCGCAACCGTTGGTTTCGCAGTGACCGTGCCTTCGATCAGGAAATCCGGCGCAGGTTTCTGTCTCTGGTGCTGTTCGCCTCAGAGCAGGGGTTGGATCACTGGCGCATAGCCGCCGGAGGCTCGCTTGCTGAGATTCTTTTGTTGGATCAGTTCACCCGCAATATTTTTCGCGGGGGCGCCATGGCCTTCGATAACGACCGTCTGGCCCGGCAATTGTGTCGCGGCGCGATGCAGCGAGGGCAGGATCTGGAGTTGCCGCCGGTTCAGCGTGCTTTCATCTATATGCCGTTACAACATTCCGAAAAGCTGGCGGATCAGGATCTTTCGGTAGAATGCTATCAGCAATTGTCTGCCACCACAGATGGCGTTCTGGGAGACTTTCTGGGCAGTTTTCTTCAGTCGGCTCGCGATCATCGGGATATTATTGCCCGTTTTGGCCGATTTCCTCATCGCAACAAAGCCCTGAAGCGCGCGTCGTCGCAGGATGAACAGGCTTATCTTGAGGGCGGGCCGCGCTTTGGCCAGTAGAGCTTGCCAGTTTGATGATCGGTTCAACGAATTGACTGTCGATAACGGGCACACTCCCTTACAGCGATAACAAGAAAAGCAGCGGAGCAAGAACAGGATGTCATCTACCAACCCGGCGGTGAGCGATAACCCGGGCGCTAATAAACCTATCTCCAACAATAACAGGGCCCCAGGGCGGGGTGGCAGAACCACTCGTGCGAAAAGTGAAATCCGGCGTCATGCCATTCTCAAGGCAACCATCCGGGTAGCGGCGAAGGACGGTATCAAAGGTATCAAGCATCGTTCCGTCGCCAGGGAAGCAGGCGTACCCCTGGCAGCAACCACCTATTATTTCCGAGACATCAACGAGTTGATCAGCGACGCCTTCATGCTGTACGCGAAGGAAGCCGGTGCGGAACTGAAAGCCTTCCACGACACCCTGAATCTGGTGCTCGATGGTGTGCCTGCGGAACAATTGCGCCGCGGCGCTGAGTTCCGTCCGGAGCTGTGTCAGCGCCTGACCGACTTTGCCCGGGCCTGGATGCAGGAGCAGTTTACACGCCGGAGGGAGCAGGTGCTGGCAGAGCAGGTGTTTTTGATGGAGGCCCTCAGAGATGACCGTCTGGCCAGGGTGGCTCGTCGGTATCGGCAGTCCTGGATTGATGGTCTCGAGCAGCTCCTGGTACGACTGGATTCGCCGTGCCCTCGTCAGGACGGTACCCTGATCGTCAATGTAGTGCTGGGTATGAGCTACGATCTGCTGCTGGAAGTGCCCGGCACCGAGGCTGAGGTATTGAGTGCATCCGTGGCCAGAATTGTGCAGTTGGCCCTAGGGGTGGAACCCGAAGACCTGCGAGCACCATGATTATCAGCGGTTGTTAAATTTTTTCACGAAAGTGTTGACGGCCCCCGAGTTATCAGTAGAATACGCAGCCGTTGTCAGGCAACGCCCGGCAGCAATCAGCGGGAATAGCTCAGTTGGTAGAGCACAACCTTGCCAAGGTTGGGGTCGCGAGTTCGAATCTCGTTTCCCGCTCCAGAATTCGGAAACCCGGCCTAAGGCCGGGTTTCTTCGTTTATAGCCTCGCAAAATCACTCACTACCTCTGTCTCGTCAGTTATACTCGGCAGCCATTTCCTGAATAATCCGGCAACTGAGGAAGGCGAAGCCATGAAGGTGAAAACCCTCTATATCTACCCGGTCAAATCGTTGGCTGGAATCGAAGTGTCCCGTTTCAGCTTGGATGATTTCGGCCCGCAAGGTGATCGCCGCTGGATGATTGTTGATGGGGATAACCGCTTCGTCACTCAGCGTCGGTTGCCTCAGCTCGCCAATGTTTACACTGCTCTGCAGGAGGGTGTGGTGGTTATTGATGTGCCTGGCGAGGGGCTTTTCCCGCTTACGGCCGGCACAGACGCCGTGGAAGTAACGGTTTGGAGAGATCAGGTGGTTGCCACTGCCGGAGCTGATCGTGCTGCCGAGGCCTTGAGCCGCTATTGCGGAGAAACGCTCAGGCTGGTTTATATGCCTGATAGCTGTTTCCGGCGGGTGGATCCTGGTCGTGTCAGTGCTGAACGCCGAGTGGGTTTTGCCGATGGCTTCCCGTTGCTGGTGGTTAACCAGTCGTCTCTGGATGAGCTCAATTCCCGTCTCGAATCCCCGGTCGATATGCGTCGCTTCAGGCCGAACATTGTGGTTGAGGGGGCGGGGGCCTGGGCGGAAGACACCTGGCGGAGCGTCAGCGTTGGTGAAAGCCGGCTGGATCTTGTCAAACCCTGCTCCCGTTGTGTGATGACCACGGTCAACCCGGATACTGGCGAGAAAGATTCCGCCACTCAGCCCCTCAAGACTCTGGCCAGCTATCGAAAGACCCGGGACGGCGTTATTTTTGGGCAAAATGCCGTGCACCAGAAGCCCGGCGAGATATCTGTGGGCGATGAGGTAACCGTTTTGAATCAGGAGAATTGATACAGTGCCACTGTTAACGCTAGACAGGATTTCGCTCGCCTATGGCATGCATCCATTGCTGGATGAGGCCAGCCTGACCATCGAGCCCGGTGAACGGGTGTGTCTGTTGGGGCGAAACGGTGAGGGGAAATCCACGCTGCTGAAGATCGTCAGCGGGGAAGTGACGCCGGACGGCGGTGTGGTGCGCATGGAAGATGGCTCAGTGCTGTCGGTGTTGCCTCAGAGTTTGCCATCGGACGACACTCGTACGGCCTATGATGTGGTGGCTTCCGCATTTCCGGAAACCGGTGACCTGTTGGCGGAATTCCACCGGCTGTCTCAAAGGGCGGACGAATCCAGTCTTGAGCGTTTGATGAAGGTTCAGGAACGGCTGGAATCTCTGGATGGCTGGCGGCTTGACCAGAAGGTAACCACGATTCTGGGGCAGTATGGAGTGGATCCGGATCGGGTACTGAATACGCTTTCCGGGGGGTGGCAGCGGCGAGTGCTTCTGGCCAGGGCGTTGGTGGCAGACCCGGATATTCTGTTGCTGGATGAGCCAACCAACCATCTGGATGTGCCCGCCATTGCCTGGCTGGAAGAGGCGTTATCGCAGTTCCGGGGGGCCATGTTGTTTGTCAGTCATGACCGTGCCTTTATCCGGCGAATGGCCACTCGCGTCGTGGAGCTGGACCGGGGGCAGCTGGTGAGTTTTGCGGCCAGTTATGACAGATATCTGGAGCTTAAGGAAAAAGCGCTGGAGGAAGAGGAGCGCCAGAACGCGCTTTTCGACAAGCGCCTGAAACAGGAAGAGGCCTGGATCCGCCAGGGTATCAAGGCTCGCCGCACCCGGAATATGGGGCGGGTGAGAGCGCTCAAAGCGATGCGGGAAGAGCACAGGCAACGCCGGGTGAGGGGTGGCACCGCCAGTTTTGCCGTAGAGCTGGCGGATATTTCGGGCAAGCTGGTTGCGGAAGCGAGCAATGCCGGATTCTCTTATGTCGATGGCGAGCCAGTGGTTCGCAATATGGATCTCACCATTCTCCGGGGCGACAAGATCGGACTGGTTGGTGAGAACGGCACGGGCAAGACGACCCTCGTGCGCCTGTTGTTAGGTGAGCTGACACCCACTGAGGGAAGTATTCGGCTGGGAACGAATCTTCAGGTCGCCTACTTTGACCAGCTTCGGGGAGAGCTGGATCTCCAGAGAAATGCGTTGGATAACCTGGCTGAGGGCCGGGAATTCATCGATATCAATGGTCAGAGCAAGCATGTTTTGGGTTATTTGCAGGAATTTCTTTTTACCCCGGAACGGGCACGCTCTCCTGTGCGTGTGTTCTCCGGTGGTGAGCGGGCGAGACTGTTGCTGGCCAAATTGTTCAGTAAGCCAGCCAATATTCTGGTACTGGACGAACCTACCAACGATCTTGACGTCGAAACCCTGGAATTGCTGGAAGAACAGCTTTCAGAGTTCAAGGGTACCGTGATTGTTATCAGTCACGATCGGGAATTTCTCGATAACGTGGTGACCGATACCATCTTCCTGGACGGTTCCGGGGCGGTGATGGAATACGTGGGTGGATACACCGATTGGCGTCGGCAAGGCGGTCGTTTTCCCTCTGAAACATCGGGAAGCCGACTGGACAAACAGGATAAGCGTGATAAACCCGACAGTTCCGCTAAAAAGCCAGGTCAGGATGGCGGTACTGTGGGGCAGTCGGCAAAATCAAAGCCCGTCAAACTGAGCTACAAGCTTAAACTTGAGCTGGAACAATTGCCCGGCAAAATCGAACAACTGGAGCAGCAGGTAGCTGAGCTTCAGGATAAAATTTCTGCACCGGATTTTTATTCAGGCCCACCGGAAGATGTATCGGCCACTCTGGAACAGCTGGCGGAAACGGAGTCTCGCCTGGAGTCGGTGATTGAACGGTGGATGGAGCTGGAAGAACAGGCGAACCAATGAACATAAATTACAATTTCAAATTTCAGGATGGCCGTGATATCGAGTTCAAGGTAACTGGGGAGTCCTCCTCGCCGCCGCAGGGTCAGTCACTGCCGGCCTGGGTTCGTCTCGAACACTGTCAGTGTTCGAACTGCCCGCTGAAGCCTGGCGAGACCCCGTATTGCCCGGCGGCAACCGAGATTCTGCCGGTCGTAGAGGCGTTTCAGGCGGAAGACGCGTATCAGAAAGTGGATGTAACCGTGACGGATGAGCGCCGCTCCTATTTCAAGCAGACGACGCTGGAAGAGGCGTTGCGTTCTCTGCTGGGGCTCAAGATGGCTACCAGTGGCTGCCCTGTGCTTTCGGAGCTCAAGCCGATGGCGCTCCACCACCTGCCGTTTGCCAACAGTGACGAATTTGTGATGCGCAGTGTGGGGTATTATCTGCTTCAACAGCTTTTCGCAAAGCGGAATCAGCAGGAAGCGGACTGGGAACTGAAAGGTCTGGTGGAGCGTAATCAGCGATTACAGCTGGTGAATCAGGCGCTCTGGCAGCGGATACATGCTGTTTGCAAGGGCGACAGTAATCTGAAGGCACTGCTCAACTTTTTCTCAATGGCCTCCAGTGTCAGCGTTTCTCTGGAAAGCCAGCTCAGGAAGCTTCAGGCCAGGATGAAGGGGGAGGGCTAGGGCCGTCCCCCTTCCATCACGAGTCTCAATGAATACGAATGGCCAGTACATCGCACTCCGTGCCGTGAAGAACGCCGTTGGCAGTTGAGCCAAGCAGTAACTGGAAGCCTTTACGGCCATGGCTTCCCACGATCACCAGGTCAACGTTGTGCTCCTTGGCCAGCCGGTGGATTTCCGATTCTGGCCGGCCGACGGTTACCACCTGGTTGGCCGCCGCAATACCATATTCATCCCCATACTTGCCCAGCTGTTCACGAGCGGCTTTGTCCAACTGATCCTGCAGTTCAGACAGATCCATAGGAATATCGCCACCATAGGCGTAGCCAACCGGCTCAACAACGTGAACCAGCAGCAACTCGGCTCCCTGGGCATCGCACATCGCCTTGGCTTTGTTCAGAACCTGTGGTGCCTCTTCAGTCAGATCAATGGCAACCAGCATTTTCTTATAGGTGGACATAACTTAGCGCTCCTTCGTACTTGGGGAATATGTTCAGAATAGTACCGAGAGTATACCGGGGAAAGTGTTTTGTCATGCTGACCGGTATCAACCGGGGGAGGGATTTGGCTGGGGTGAGCTGGCCGCTCACCCCGGAAGAGCGTCAGGCGCTGGCGCGTAGCAGGTCAATAGCGTTGGTCAGGCCTTCAATGATGCCTTTCGAGTAGCGATCAATCACAAAGCCCACGTTGTTCTCGTTGTAGTTGATGTACGAGCCACGGATGAATTGCCATTTGGAAGCGACATCGTCCAGGGCAGTCTTGAGTTCGCCGTTTGTTGAGCCGGCCCTGAGTGAGGAAAGGAGTTGATCGAAAGTCTTGGCCTGCTCGTCGAGCGGAACTTCGCTGGAAGCTCCCTGGAAGGTCTGGGCGACGGGCGAGTGCGTTCTGGCGGCATAACGGGCCATCATCTGGGCCATGACTACAGCGGCTGAACGAGCCGACTCAATACGGGTATCCGCCTTAATTCCGCTGCTTTCCTGTGCTACCGAATAGAGCTCGGTAGCCAGGTTATTCATACTTAGGGCCTGGTTTGCCAGGTCGGCCATCAGGCGAAGATCCGGATAGCCCCGGTCGCGTACCTCATTGATGTTGCCGCGCATCAGATTCTTGAACTGGTCGAAGGCCTGGTTCAGTTCCTCAATCTGCTGTTCAGAAAGAACGCCGCTGGTGCTCGCCACTACGGAATTCATGGCGTCGTTGGAGTTATTGATTCCGACAACGATCCGGTTCAGTGTGTCGGTATCGCCGATCGCACTGAAGCTGTAAAAGGCATCGAGAGCAAGGTAGTTATTGACCCGGAAATCGTGGAGGTCAGACAGAAACTCTGCCCCGGTTTCCTGGGCCTTTGCGCTCAAAGCCGTCAGGGCGAGTAGAATGAACGCGGCAATCAACGACTGGATCCGCAGGCGGGCGTCTTTCATCGGATGAGTCTCCGTAATGCAGTTTTATTATTGTGGACTAAAGTCGTAACCCGAAGTTAAAGTAAGTCTGCCGGCTAATCAAGTAGTTTCCGGCGCTTACAGAGTCAGCTCCCTTTTTTCTGCAGGTTTCATTCAGAAACAAATTGACAAACGCGTCTTTTTTTTTCATCGTGTGCCCTCACGATTCAAACGACTGTATGAATTTTTGGATCGGAAGATCGGGCAGTGACCGAAATCTCGCTGCACAAACAGCCGGCATGGTGGCCAACGCCCGCCGGTTGTCAGCAGTTCCAAACACAGACTGGAGATCAGTTGATGATTTACGAAGGTAAAGCCATCACGGTTAAAGAGATCGAAGGCGGGATCGCTCAGTTGGACTTCGACTTGCAAGGCGAGTCAGTCAACAAGTTCAACCGTCTCACCATCGAAGAACTGGGCGCCGCAGCTGAAGCACTCAAATCCCAGAAGAACCTGAAAGGCCTGGTAGTAACCAGCTCCAAGGACAGCTTCATTGTCGGTGCCGATATCACCGAGTTTACCGAGCTGTTTGCTGGTTCCGAGGAAGACCTCGTGGCCAACAACCTCAGGGCCAACGAAGTATTCAACGCCATTGAAGACCTGCCGTTCCCGACGGTTACCGCTATCAACGGTATCGCTTTGGGTGGCGGTTTCGAAATGTGCCTGGCGACCGACTATCGTGTCATGGCTCCCAAGGCCAAGGTAGGTCTGCCGGAAGTGAAGCTGGGTATCTTCCCGGGCTTTGGCGGTACGGTTCGCCTGTCCCGCCTGGTCGGTGTGGACAATGCGGTTGAGTGGATTGCTGGTGGTACTGAAAACCGCGCTGATGCCGCTCTGAAAACCGGTGCTGTTGACGCTGTTGTTGGCGCTGACAAGTTGGTTGAAGCTGCCGTTGCGATCATCAAGCAGTGCAATGAAGGCAAGCTGGACCACATGGCTCGCCGTGAAGAAAAGAAAGGCAAGATCAAGCTCAATGCCATGGAAAGCATGATGGCATTCGAGATTTCCAAGGCGTTCGTGGCCGGCAAGGCTGGCAAGAACTACCCGGCGCCGGTGGAAGCGATCAAGACCATGCAGAAGCATGCCGGCATGACCCGCGACAAGGCGATTGAGGTAGAGGCCAAAGGCTTTGCCAAGATGGCCAAGACCAACGTTGCCGCGTGTCTGGTTGGTCTGTTCCTGAACGACCAGGCCCTGAAGAAGAAAGCCAGTGCCTGGGAAAAAGAAGCTTCTGATGTGAATCTGGCCGCCGTACTGGGTGCCGGAATCATGGGTGGCGGTGTTGCGTTCCAGTCTGCACTGAAGGGCACACCGATCATTATGAAGGACATCAATCAGGACGGCATCAAGCTGGGTCTGAATGAAGCCAAGAAGCTGCTGTCCAAGCGTGTTGCCAAAGGCAAGATGGACGCCGGCCAGATGGGCGACGTGCTGAACGCGATCACTCCGACCCTCAACTACGGCGACTTCAAGAACGTCGACCTGGTGGTTGAAGCGGTTGTTGAGAATCCGAAGGTGAAAGATGCTGTTCTGCGTGAAACTGAAGATGCAGTTCGCGAAGACACCATTCTTACCTCCAACACCTCCACTATCTCCATCAACCTTCTGGCCAAAAACCTGAAGCGTCCGGAGAACTTCTGTGGCATGCACTTCTTCAACCCGGTGCACATGATGCCGCTGGTTGAGGTTATCCGTGGCGAGAAGACCAGTGACCGGGCTATCGCGACTACGGTTGCCTACGCCAAAGCGATGGGCAAGACCCCGATCGTCGTCAACGACTGCCCGGGCTTCCTGGTTAACCGTGTTCTGTTCCCGTACTTCGGTGGTTTTGCCGCGCTGGTACGTGACGGCGCCGATTTCCAGAAGATCGACAAGGTGATGGAAAAGTTCGGCTGGCCCATGGGCCCGGCTTATCTGCTGGACGTTGTCGGCATGGATACCGCCAAGCACGCCAACGAAGTTATGGCTGACGGTTTCCCCGAGCGCATGAAGGCCGACTTCAAGTCTGCCATTGACGTGATGTTCGAGAACAACCGTTACGGCCAGAAGAACGACAAGGGCTTCTACAAATACGAAGAAGACAAGAAGGGCAAGCCGAAGAAGGTTGTCGACGAAGAAACCTACAAGCTGATCGAGCCTGTGGTTGACGGCAGCAAAGACTTCGATGAAGAAGAAATCATCGCCCGCATGATGATTCCTCTGTGCCTGGAAACCGTTCGCTGCCTGGAAGACAACATTGTTGAAGACCCGGCCGATGCAGACATGGGCCTGATCTACGGTATCGGCTTCCCTCCGTTCCGTGGTGGTGCATTGCGCTACATCGACGACATGGGCGTCGACAAGTTCGTCGAACTGGCAGACAAGTACGCAGATCTTGGCCCGCTGTACGCGCCGACCGAGAAGCTGCGTGAAATGGCCAAGACTGGCAAGAAGTTCTTTGGCTAACCCTAACGAGATTTCCGAACGGAGAAAGATCTATGAGCCTTAATCCGAGAGACGTTGTCGTCGTCGATTGCGTGCGGACTCCGATGGGTCGTGCCAAAAACGGCTGTTTCCGCAACGTACGTGCCGAGACTTTGTCGGCTGCGCTGATTGAAGCACTGTTTGAGCGCAACCCGAAGCTCGACCCGAAAGAAGTAGAAGATGTGATCTGGGGCTGTGTAAACCAGACCAAGGAGCAGGGCTTTAACGTGGCGCGGCAGATTTCCCTGCTGACCCGTATCCCGCACGAGTCTGCTGCCCAGACCGTAAACCGTCTGTGTGGTTCCGCCATGAGCGCTATCCACACCGCGGCGCAGGCTATCCAGACTGGTAACGGTGATGTGTTCCTGGTCGGTGGTGTTGAGCACATGGGCCACGTACCCATGACCGAAGGTTTCGACCACAACCCGGCTGCTTCCAAGTACTCCGCCAAGGCGTCCAACATGATGGGCCTGACCGCGGAAATGCTGGCCAAGATGCACGGTATCACCCGTGAGCAGCAGGACGAGTTCGGCGCCCGCTCCCATCGCCTCGCCCATGAAGCCACTCAGGAAGGTCGTTTCAAGAACGAAATCGTTCCGATTGAAGGTCACGACGAGAACGGCTTTGTGAAGCTGATCGAAGAAGACGAGACCATTCGTCCGGAAACCACAGCTGAGTCCCTTGGCCAGCTGCGCCCGGCGTTCGATCCGAAAAATGGTACGGTGACTGCCGGTACCTCTTCCCAGTTGACCGATGGTGCGTCTGCCATGGTGCTGATGTCCGCCGAGCGGGCAGAAGCTCTGGGTCTGACCCCGATTGCCAAGATCCGCAGCATGGCCGTGGCTGGTTGCGATCCCGCGATCATGGGTTACGGCCCGGTACCGGCCACCAAGAAGGCCCTGAAGCGTGCAGGCCTGAAAGTTGAAGATATCGACTTCTGGGAACTGAACGAGGCCTTTGCTGGCCAGTCCCTGCCGGTTCTGAAAGACCTGAAACTGCTGGGCGTCATGGAAGAGAAGGTGAACCTGAACGGCGGCGCGATTGCTCTTGGCCATCCGCTGGGCTGCTCCGGTGCCCGTATCTCCACCACACTGCTGAATATCATGCAGGCCAAAGGCGGTAAGCTTGGTGTATCCACCATGTGTATCGGTCTTGGTCAGGGCATTGCCACTGTGTGGGAGCGTATCTGATCAGGAGTATCTGATTAGTGAGCTCAGTCAGGAGGCCCGGCATATGCCGGGCCTTCCTGTTTCCGGACGCGCAAAATGCGACGGAACCCGGAAAAAAGGCTGATTGAAATCAAAGAATGGGTTGTCTTGCCAATCTTGACCCTGTAAAACAGTGAGCCTATACAGAATGGCAGCCTTTGTGTTTTCCAGTTGCCTGATTTTTATGCGAGTTTACGGTTCTGTTCAGATATTGACCGATTGATCGCCAAGGATACAGATCTCCGATATGGGTAAAAGTCTCGTTATTGTCGAGTCGCCAGCGAAAGCGAAGACCATCAACAAGTACCTGGGCTCGGATTTTATCGTGAAGTCCAGTGTTGGCCACATCCGTGACCTGCCCGTAAGTGGCAGCGGCAGCCAGTCAGACCCGAAAGAACGGGCGAAACAGGCGGCGGCCACGCGCAAGATGAGCCCGGACGAGAAGGCCGAGCACAAGAAGCGTAAGGCCCGGGAGCAACTGGTAGCCCGCATGGGTGTTGATCCCGACCATGACTGGAGCGCCCGTTACGAGATTCTGCCTGGCAAGGAAAAGGTGGTCAGCGAGCTCAAGCGTTTGGCCAAGTCTGCCGACCACATCTATCTGGCAACGGATTTGGATAGAGAAGGGGAGGCGATTGCCTGGCATCTTCAGGAGACCATTGGCGGCGAGCCGGACAAATACCGTCGTGTGGTGTTCAACGAGATTACCAAACGGGCGATTCAGGAAGCTTTCAAGGATCCGGGCAACCTCGATAACAACCGGGTTAACGCTCAGCAGGCCCGACGGTTCCTGGACCGCGTTGTGGGTTATATGGTCTCGCCGCTGTTGTGGGCAAAGATTGCCCGCGGTCTGTCAGCGGGCCGTGTGCAATCCGTCGCCGTACGACTGATTGTGGAACGGGAACGGGAGATCCGTAAATTTGTGCCGGAAGAGTTCTGGCAATTGCATGCAGACCTTGCTGCCGAGGGCGCCAAAGACCCGGTCCGGTTCGAAGTAACCCGCTATAACGACAAGCCCTACCGCCCTGTCAACGAAGCTCAGAGCAAGGAGCACGTTGAGCGGCTCAAGGCTGGCGGCTTCAAGGTGGCCAAGCGCGAAGACAAGCCGACCCGATCCCGTCCGTCTGCACCCTTTATTACCTCCACGCTGCAGCAGGCGGCCAGTAACCGCATGGGTTTCAGCGTCAAGAAAACCATGATGCTGGCCCAGCGATTGTACGAGGCCGGTTTCATTACCTACATGCGTACGGATTCCACCAATCTGAGCCAGGATGCCGTATCCAGCTGTCGTGACTTCGTCCAGAAGCAGTTTGGCGAACGTTATCTGCCTGAGAAGCCGCGGGTCTATGGCAGCAAGGAGGGCGCCCAGGAAGCTCACGAAGCGATTCGCCCGACCGATGTTGCTCGCAGGCCAACGGATATTACCGGCCTGGAAAAAGACGCAGAGAAGCTCTACGACCTGATCTGGCGCCAGTTTATTGCCTGTCAGATGGCAGATGCCGAATTCCTGAGTACGTCTATTGTGGTGGCCAACGGCGACTACGAGCTGCGCACCCGGGGTCGAATCGTCAAGTTTGACGGCTTCCTGAAGGCTGCGCCGCAGTCCACCAAGAAAGATGAAGACGTGGCATTGCCGGATATCAAGGTGGATCAGCCCCTGGATCTCAAGAAACTGGATCCAACCCAGCATTTTACCAAGCCGGCGCCCCGGTACACCGAAGCCAGCCTGGTCAAAGAGCTCGAAAAGCAGGGGATCGGCCGGCCGTCCACCTATGCCTCCATCATTTCTACTATTCAGGATCGGGGCTACGTAAAGCTTCAGAATCGCCGCTTCTACGCGGAGAAGATGGGGGAGATAGTGACCGAGCGACTGGCGGAATCCTTCCCGAATCTGATGGATTACGATTTTACCGCGCGCCTCGAAGATGAGCTGGACGAGATCGCCGAGGGTGAGGTTCAGTGGAAAAAAGTGCTGAACGACTTCTATGCCAAATTCCGTAATCAGCTGGAAAGAGCTGAAAAGACGGATGGCGGTATGCGCGCGAATACTCCCACGGAAACCGATATACCGTGCCCGAGCTGTGGCCGGAATATGCAGATCCGGGTGGCCAGTACCGGGGTATTCCTGGGCTGCTCCGGCTACTCGTTGCCACCCAAGGAACGCTGCAAGACCACCATTAACCTGGTGTCTGGCGACGAAGTGGTGAGTGCTGATGACGATGTGGAAGGGGAGGGTGAAACCCGGCTGCTCCGGAAAAAACGCCGCTGTCCGAAATGCGGCACCGCCATGGACAGCTACCTGATCGACGAGAAGCGCAAGCTGCACGTGTGTGGTAACAATCCGGACTGCTCAGGGTACGAGGTTGAAGAGGGTACGTTCCGTATCAAAGGTTACGATGGGCCGACGCTGGAATGTGACAAGTGTGGCTCCGAGATGCAGCTCAAGACCGGCCGATTCGGCAAGTACTTCGGTTGCACCAACAGTGAATGCAAGAACACCCGTAAGTTGCTGAAAAATGGTGAGCCGGCACCCCCTAAAATGGACCCGGTGCCAATGCCAGAGCTCAAGTGCGATAAGGTGGACGATACCTACGTACTGCGTGATGGGGCGTCCGGCCTGTTTTTGGCAGCCAGTAAATTCCCGAAAAATCGGGAAACGCGGCCGCCATTAGTGATGGAAATCAAGCCACACCGTAAGGAAATCGATCCGAAATACGATTACCTGATGGATGCCCCTGAAAAGGACCCTGAAGGCAATCCGACGGTGATACGTTACAGCCGAAAATCAAAAGAGCAGTACGTCATGTCGGAGAAAGACGGCAAGGCTACGGGGTGGTCAGCGTGGTTTGAAAATGGTCGCTGGGTCCCGCGCGACAAGAAAAAGTAAGATGGTCGGTGGCGCCCCCTCGCCTTTGAGAAGGCGAGGGGGCGTTATTCTCGTATACGCTGGCGCGTTAACGGAACTTGCGTAGTCGCTGTATGAGAGACGATGTGTCCCAGCGTCGTCCGCCCATGGATTGCACATCCGCGTAGAACTGGTCTACCAGTGCGGTAACCGGCAGCGATGCATTCACTTTTCTCGCTTCCTCCAGGCAGATTCCCAGATCCTTTCGCATCCAGTCAACCGCGAACCCGTGATCGAACTCACCGTCAATCATGGTTCCCGAACGGTTTTCCATCTGCCAGGACTGGGCCGCACCTTTGGAAATCACATCTACCACTTTGCGTACATCCAGCTCTGCCTGTTCGGCAAAGTGCAGCGCCTCTGAAAGCCCCTGAACCAACCCGGCAATTGCAATCTGGTTAACCATCTTGGTTTTCTGCCCGCTGCCCGCCGGGCCCATCAGGTTGAGCGCACGAGCGTAGTGCGCCATGACCGGCCTGGCTTTTTCGAACGCCTGCTCGGCGCCGCCACACATGATGGTGAGTGCGCCATTCTGGGCGCCTTGCTGACCACCCGAAACCGGCGCATCGATAAAAGCCTGTTTGCGGGCGCCAGCGGACTCGGCCAGGCGTTCGGCAATCCCCGCAGATGCCGTCGTGTGGTCAATCAGGATGGCGCCCTCTGGAGCGTTTGCGATGATTCCCTCGTCGCCTTCAAATACTTCGATCAGATCTTTGTCAGCGCCAACACAGGTTATGACAAAATCTGCGTCTCTGACAGCGATTGCGATCGAATCACAGGCAGCGCCTGAATGTTCTGACGCCCATTGTGTTGCCTTCTCGCCAGACCGGTTCCAGACACGGACAGAAAGTCCTGCGTTTGCCAAATGCCCCGCCATGGGATAACCCATAACGCCCAGGCCAATAAACGCTACCGTTGTTGTCATTGATTTACTCCAGTCGGTGAGTGTCAGTGTGCTTTGATTATGAAATCGAGCCGAAAGGATTGAAACCCTTTTCGACCGTTCGCGGGGTATCCATTGGTCTGGGCTCACAGAATGCTCAACGCAGGCATGACGCCAATCACAGACCGGTAAACTATCTGCCTATTTCAGGCGCATACGATAGCAGGCGCTTCCAGGCATTCTTATACTTAGCAGGCTAGCCGCATGGATGCTTACAGGCCGTGAGAAACCAGTTTTTAGGTCTCCCGGTGCTTCTTATCCTTGTTGTTCAGCGAATGGGGGAGGCCGTGATGCCGCCTGTAGTTTATTCGTGAGGGAAGTAAATGAATCTGGTATACAAACATGAAAAACCGTTGTTGCTGGTGACGGCGGTGCTTGCTGTGGCCATCTGGCTGGCTCTGATACTGGGGACGCTCGGTATTGTATTGCTGTATCTGTTGGTGGGGTACGTGTTCTTTCTCTTTGCCCATTCGGCTTTCATCTCACACCTGAAGGGGTCTGGGGTGCGGATCAGTCGCGAGCAATATCCGGATCTCTATGACCGGCTTATTCGTTGTTGCGAAAAGGTTGGGGTAAAGGAGGTGCCGGAAGCCTACCTCCTGCGGACGGACTTTTTCAATGCACTTGCGACCAAGTTTCTTGGACGGCATTTTGTTGTGCTGTTCACGGATGTTGTTGATGCGTTGGAAGAGCGCCCGGACGCTATTGATTTCTACATCGGTCATGAGTTGGGTCATATTCACCGGCGCCATCTTTCCTGGGGGCCGGTGCTGGCACCCGCTGCCTGGCTGCCTGTAATCGGGCCGGCGTTGCGGCGTGCCGAAGAATACACGTGTGATCGCTACGGTGTAGCCTGCTGTCAGTCACCGGAGGACATCAAGGCAGCGCTGGCAGCAATCGCTGCTGGCGATACCCGCTGGCAAACCATCAACGTGGACGCATTTGTAGGGCAAGTGGCTGTGACCAACGGCTTCTGGATGTCCTTTAACGAAATAACGGGAGACTACCCCTGGCTCACCAAGCGGATGGCAGCGGCCATTGCCCTGTCGGAAGGGCGTGAAGTATCTCACCCGGGGCGGAGCAAGTTAGCCTGGTTTTTCGCTCTGTTCGTCCCGAGGCTCGGGGTTGGGGGAGGGGCTGCGTCCTTGCTCGTGATGGTTGCCATTGTCGGCATACTGGCCGCTGTTGCGATTCCTCAGTATCAGGAATACGTAGAGAGAAGTCGTTATCAGGATGCTTACCTGGAAGGCTTGGGGGTTACGGATTCTGTCGATTCCTATGTCAGTGAACACCAGGCCTGGCCGAGCTCGATGGCGGAGCTTGGTTATGGCGGTACCTTCGGGGGCTCTGGCGAAAACTATACTATCGATGTCTATGACGGTGGTGTGATCGGCATTGAGATGGGGGTTGATGAAACCGGAGAGTCGGAATACATCGTTCTGGAGCCGGAGGTCACCGATAGCGGGTTATTCTGGAGTTGCTATGGTCAGAACGCTGTTGAAAAACTACTGCCGGCGGACTGTCGTTAGCATGGTGAAAGACTGACCGGGAAATGAAAAAAAGCCGCTGAAGTCAGCGGCTTTTTTCTGGTTGAAGGCAAGTGGTGTGCTTACTTCTTCGGGTAGTCCCGCTTCGGCGAGCCGGTGTACAGCTGGCGCGGGCGGCCGATACGGTTGGCACCGCTGACCATTTCGTTCCAGTGGGAGAACCAGCCGATGGTACGGGACATGGCGAAGATAACGGTAAACATGGAGGTCGGAATACCGATGGCCTTCAGGATGATGCCGGAGTAGAAGTCGACGTTCGGATACAGCTGGCGCTGAACGAAGTACTCGTCTTCCAGGGCGATCTTTTCCAGGCGCTGGGCAATTTTCAGCAGCGGATCGTTTTCCAGGCCGAGTTCGCTCAATACTTCGTGGGCAGTCTGAGCCATGACTTTGGCGCGTGGATCGAAGTTCTTGTAAACCCGGTGGCCGAAGCCCATCAGGCGGAACGGATCGTCCTTGTCTTTTGCCTTGGCAATGAACTTCTCGATGTTGGACTCGTCGCCGATCTCGGCCAGCATGTCCAGTACCGCTTCGTTCGCGCCGCCGTGAGCCGGGCCCCAGAGTGCGGCAATGCCGGACGCAATACAGGCGTATGGGTTGGCGCCGGTAGAGCCTGCAAGGCGAACGGTGGAGGTGGACGCGTTCTGTTCGTGGTCAGCGTGCAGAATGAAGATCTTGTCCATGGCGTTGGCCAGAACAGGATTTGGCTTGTACTCTTCGCACGGAGTGCCAAACATCATGTGCAGGAAGTTCTCTGCGTAGGACAGGTCGTTCCGTGGATACATGAACGGCTGTCCCATGGAATACTTGTAGCACCATGCCGCAATGGTCGGCATTTTCGCGATCAGGCGATGGCCGGTGATTTCACGTTGCTTGGGATCGGAAACGTCCATCTGGTCGTGATAGAACGCAGACAGCGCGCCCACAACGCCACACATGATGGCCATTGGATGCGCGTCACGGCGGAAGCCGTTGAAGAAGTTGCGCATCTGGTCGTGCAGCATGGTGTGGTTTTTGATGGTGTCGTGGAACCGCTTGTTTTCTTCTTCGCTGGGCAGTTCGCCGTTCAGCAGCAGGTAGCAGACTTCCAGGAAGTCGGAGTGCTCGGCCAGCTGGTCAATGGGGTAGCCGCGGTGCAGCAACACACCGTTGGCGCCATCGATGTATGTGATGGCCGATTCGCAGGCTGCGGTGGATACAAATCCGGGGTCGTAAGTGAAAACGCCTTCCTGTACCAGGCCGCGTACGTCAATAACGTCAGGGCCGACGGTGCCGGAATAAACCGGTAGCTCAATGGACTTATCTCCCACCGAGAGCGTGGCTTTCCTGTCGGTCATGGTGCTCTCCTGTCTGATTAGCTATAACAGCTTTTCTGCATGTGTAGATGCGCCAGAAAGCGCGTATTATCGCAAAACTGGCGGCAAAATATAGGGCGTCAGCTTTTTTTGTCAATGCACTGGCGGAGAAAACGGCAAATTTCTTCCCGTTTGTAAATGAGGGATATCCGGAATATCGGGCCCCTAGGGCGGAAATTGGTTTTGTCAATAAGCCTTATAGATGGGTAGAGGCTGCAAGCTGCAAGGCCTGGAGGGCGATTGCAAGTTTGTAATTACCGGGGTGTCTCCTTATAATCCGTAGCCCGGAATCGGGGATGCACCGGCTTATGGGCTTGAGTATAGCAAGCTACCGGGTAGTCATCCGCCCTCCTGAACCAATCGGTTATCGGTATCGTACCGATTCTCCGGTCCCAACATACCAACCATCCGCCACCGTTTTGCGGTCCCGCGGAACCAAGAGAGAGTGTGAGAGCGCTGTGAATAGCAAACGACCAGTAAATCTCGATCTCGGCAAGTTTCATTTCCCGCTGCCAGCCATTACTTCGATCCTGCATCGCATCAGCGGCATCATCATCTTCGTAGGTGTTGCCTTCCTGATGTACGGCCTGGATCTCTCCCTTTCCGGAGAAGATGGCTTTAACCGGGTGAATGAGCTGCTGGACAGCTTCCTGGCGAAGCTGATCATCTGGGGCATCCTGTCTGCTCTGCTGTACCACCTGGTTGCAGGTATCAAACACCTGTTGATGGACGCTGGTATTGGCGAAGAGCTTGAAAGCGGGCGCCTCGCCGCGAAAGCCACGATTGCGGTTTCCGTTGTTCTCATCGTTCTGGCAGGAGTCTGGGTATGGGCATGAACAGTGTAACGAATATTGGTCGTAACGGTATTCAGGACTGGATCATCCAGCGCGTAACAGCCTACGTATTAGCTCTGTACACGCTGTTCCTGCTTGGCTTCTTTGTGACCACCGATGTTGACTACCAGGCGTGGTCTGCATTGTTTGCTCAGGGATGGTTCAAGATCTTCAGTCTGCTTGCGCTGCTGTCCATTGCCGGGCACGCGTGGGTTGGCTTGTGGACAGTTTCTACCGACTACATCAAATCCGCGATGCCGCGTTTTCTGCTTCAGGCAGCCTGTGTGCTCGTAATGTTTGTATATGTCGTGTGGGGCATTCAGATTCTTTGGGGGCTTTAATCGATGGCTAACATCAAGACCATGTCGTTCGACGCGATTGTTATCGGTGGTGGCGGTGCCGGTATGCGAGCCGCCCTCCAGCTGACCGAATCCGGTCTCGATACCGCGTGTATCACGAAAGTATTTCCGACCCGTTCGCACACGGTATCCGCCCAGGGCGGTATTACCTGTGCGATCGCAAGCGCTGATCCCAACGACGATTGGCGCTGGCACATGTACGACACTGTGAAAGGTTCTGACTACATCGGTGACCAGGACGCGATTGAGTATATGTGCTCGGTCGGTCCGCAGGCAGTGTTCGAGCTCGAGCACATGGGCCTCCCGTTCTCCCGTACCGAGCAGGGTCGTATCTATCAGCGTCCGTTCGGTGGTCAGTCCAAGGACTACGGTAAGGGCGGTCAGGCTGCCCGTACCTGTGCCGCAGCCGACCGTACCGGTCATGCTCTGCTGCACACGCTATACCAGGCTAACCTCAAAGGCGGCACTTCGTTCCTGAACGAGTGGTACGCCGTGGACCTGGTCAAGAACAGTAAAGACGAAGTGGTCGGTGTTGTCGGTATCGAAATTGAGACCGGTGAAGTCTGCTACATCAAGGCCAAGGCGACCGTTCTGGCAACCGGTGGCGCCGGTCGTATCTATGCGTCAACCACCAATGCCCTGATCAACACCGGTGACGGTATCGGTATGGCCCTGCGTGCCGGCTTCCCGGTTCAGGACATGGAGATGTGGCAGTTCCACCCGACCGGTATCCACGGTGCCGGTGTGCTGGTAACTGAGGGTTGCCGGGGTGAGGGTGGTTACCTGATTAACTCCGAAGGTGAGCGTTTCATGGAGCGTTATGCTCCGAACGCCAAAGACCTCGCTGGTCGCGACGTTGTTGCCCGCTCCATGGTTCTGGAAATTCTGGAAGGCCGCGGCTGTGGTCCCGACAAGGATCACGTACTGCTGAAGCTGGATCACCTGGGCGAAGAAACGCTGAACCTGCGTCTGCCGGGTATCTGTGAGCTGTCCCGTACCTTTGCTCACGTTGATCCGGTCAAAGAGCCCGTGCCTGTGGTTCCGACCTGTCACTACATGATGGGCGGCATTCCGACCAACGTTGGTGGTCAGGCGTTGACTCAGGATGAAAACGGCAATGACAAGCCGATTCCGGGCCTGTTTGCCTGCGGTGAAGCCGCTTGTGTGTCTGTACACGGTGCCAACCGTCTGGGTGGCAACTCTCTGCTGGATCTGGTGGTCTTTGGTCGTGCGGCTGGTCTGCACATTGAGGAGCAGCTGCGTGGTGGTTTCGAGGTCGACGGCGCAAGCGACGAAGACATCAAGCGTGCCATGGCTCGTCTGGAGCGTCTGGACAGTGCAAGTGAGGGTGAGGATGTGGCTCAGGTTCGTAAAGACCTGCAGAACTGCATGCAGCTCTACTTCGGCGTGTTCCGTGACGGCGAAAGTATGGAGAAGGGTCTGAAGCTGCTGGAAGAAATCGGTGAGCGGGTTCGTAAGACCAAGCTGACTGATACCAGCAAGGCATTCAACACCGCCCGTATCGAAGCACTGGAGCTGGACAACCTGTACGAAGTTGCCTATGCGACCGCCAAGTCTGCGATTGAGCGTAAAGAAAGTCGCGGTGCCCATGCCCGTAACGATTTCACCGAGCGTGACGACGAGAACTGGCTGAAGCACTCCATGTACTTCCCGCTGGACAAGCGCGTTGGCAAGCGTGACGTGAACTTTGCACCGAAAACGGTTCCGACCTTCGAGCCGAAGATCCGGACCTACTAAGGGGGTATCCTGAAAATGTTGGTAAGTCTGTACCGTTATAACCCGGAAACTGACAACGCCCCTTACATGCAGGACGTTGAGATTGAGTTGCCGGAAGGCAAAGATCTGATGGTTCTGGATGTTTTGGCGCTGGCCAAGGAAAAGGACCCGACTGTCGCATTTCGCCGTTCCTGTCGTGAGGGCGTTTGCGGCTCAGATGGTATGAACATGAATGGCAAGAACGGCCTGGCTTGCATCACACCGGTTTCCGATGTGGTCAAGAACAACAAGCTGGTTTTGCGCCCGCTGCCTGGTCTTCCGGTCATTCGTGATCTGGTGGTTGATATGGGCCTGTTCTACAAGCAGTACGAAAAAGTGATGCCGTACCTTGTGAATGACAACCCCGCGCCAGCCATCGAGCGTCTGCAGTCTCCGGAAGATCGTGAGAAGCTGGACGGCCTGTACGAGTGTATTCTCTGTGCCTGCTGCTCTACCGCTTGCCCGTCTTTCTGGTGGAATCCGGACAAGTTCATCGGTCCGTCTGGTCTGTTGCAAGCTTATCGCTTTCTGGCCGACAGCCGTGATACCGCCCAGGCAGAGCGTTTGGCGAACCTGGACGATCCATTCAGCGTGTTCCGCTGCCGTGGCATCATGAACTGTGTCAGTGTGTGTCCGAAGGGCCTGAACCCCACAAAGGCAATTGGCCATATCCGGAACCTGTTGCTGCAAAGAGCCACCTGACCGGCAAAATTCGCAGCACCAGCTATACTGGTGTTCTGACACCAGTTAGTACCCCTGAAGGCCTCGCTATATGCGGGGCCTTCAACCAAAGGCTTATAGTCAAAAGTCTTACCGGGGTGCAAACTTATGCACGCTGTTTCGGTGCGCTTATCCAGTCACCGGACAGTATTGCTGAGTATAAAAATCACTGGGGACGGAAAACATCCTTGCCGGGTGTGGTGGCCAAAGTCATGCCGTAATAACCCGTATTGACTGAGAATTACCCCTGGCCGACCATACTGGCTCCCCCGCACCAGCCCAAGGTGAGCTATTCAAAATGCACGAAAGCATCATGGAGCAGTTATGGCAGACTTCCCACCTGCAGGGTGGCAATCTTGCCTATGTTGAACAGCTTTTTGAAACCTACCTGACAGACCCCAATGCAGTTCCAGAAGAGTGGCGGAGTTACTTCGACAAACTCCCGAGCGTCGATGGCTATCAGGGCCGCGACATCGTTCACTCCACCATCCGCGAGCAGTTTGAGCACATCTCCCGCAATCAGCGTTTTCTGGCGACCAATGGCGTGCCTGCCAGTGCTACGTCCGACGCTGATAAAAAACAGATCCGTGTTCTGCAGCTGATCAACGCTTTCCGTTTCCGCGGTCACCAGGAAGCAAAGCTTGATCCTCTGGGTGTCTGGCAACGTCCTCAGGTAGAAGATCTGGACCCGCGATTCCACGAATTGGGCGAATCCGATCTTGATCTGGAGTTCCAGACCGGCTCTCTGAACTTTGGTTCCGAGAGCATGAAACTCGGCGATATTGTCCAAGGCCTGCGCCAGACCTACTGCGAGAGCATCGGCGCTGAATACATGCATGTGGTAGACACGCGCATCAAGCGTTGGTTCCAGCAACGTATGGAGCCGGTTCGTTCCCGTCCGGAATACGAGACCGAAACCCGCAAGCATATTCTTGAGCGCCTGACGGCTGCCGAAGGGCTGGAAAAATACCTGGGTTCCCGTTATCCGGGCGTCAAGCGTTTTGGTCTCGAGGGCGGTGAAAGTCTGATCCCCTGCCTGGACGAGCTGATTCAGCGTGCGGGCTCCTATGGCGCCAAAGAGATCGTGCTGGGCATGGCCCACCGCGGTCGACTGAACGTGCTGGTCAACACCCTGGGCAAAAATCCGAAAGAACTGTTTGATGAATTCGAGGGCAAGAAGCTCGCGGATTCCGGCTCCGGCGACGTGAAATACCACCAGGGCTTCTCCTCAAACGTGATGACGCCAGGTGGCGAGGTTCACCTGGCCATGGCCTTCAACCCGTCTCACCTGGAAATCGTATCCCCGGTAGTGGAAGGCTCGGTACGCGCCCGTCAGGACCGTCGTGGCGATACCGATGGCAGTACCGTGGTACCCATTGTGATGCACGGCGACGCTGCGTTTGCCGGGCAGGGCGTAGTGATGGAAACCTTCCAGATGTCCCAGACCCGGGGCTTTGGTGTTGGCGGTACCATCCACATCGTGATCAACAACCAGGTTGGCTTCACCACTAGCAAACAGGAAGATGCTCGTTCCACCGAGTATTGCACCGACGTTGCCAAGATGGTTCAGGCGCCGATTCTGCATGTGAACGCCGACGATCCTGAAGCGGTGATGTTTGCCACCCAGATGGCGATGGACTACCGCAACGAATTCAAGCGCGATGTAGTGATTGATCTGGTTTGCTACCGTCGTCGTGGCCACAACGAGGCGGATGAGCCGGCAGCGACCCAGCCGCTGATGTACGACAAGATCCGCAAGCTGAAGACCACTCGTGCGATCTACGCGGATCAGCTGGTTGAAGCCGGTGTGATCACCGAAGATGAAGCCAAGCAGATGGAGACTGATTACCGGGACGCCCTGGACAAGGGTGATCACGTGGTCAAGTCCCTGGTTAAAGAGCCTAACAAAGAGCTTTACGTGGACTGGGCTCCGTATCTGGGCCATGAGTGGACAGCGAAGTGCAAGACCAGCGTTGCGCTGAAAACCGTCCAGAAACTGGGCAAGAAGCTGACTGAAGTGCCGGAAGGGTTCAGCATACAGCGCCAGGTTTCCAAGATTGTTAATGATCGCGAGAAGATGACGGCTGGCGCGCTGTCCCTGAACTGGGGCTACGGCGAAATGATGGCCTATGCCACTTTGCTGAACGAAGGCCACCCGATCCGCCTGACTGGTCAGGACGTGGGCCGGGGCACCTTCTCGCACCGTCATGCTGTTCTGCATAACCAGAAAGATGGGTCTACTCATATTTCCCTGCAGAATCTGAAAGACGATCAGCCGAAGTTCGACATCTATGACTCACTGCTGTCTGAAGAAGCGGTGATGGCGTTCGAATACGGTTATTCCACCACGACGCCGAACGCGCTGATTGTCTGGGAAGCCCAGTTTGGTGACTTCGCCAACGGTGCCCAGGTGGTGATTGATCAGTTCCTGACCAGTGGTGAGCATAAGTGGGGTCGACTGTGTGGCCTGACACTGCTGCTGCCACACGGTTATGAAGGGCAGGGGCCGGAACACAGTTCCGCCCGTCTGGAGCGTTTCCTGCAGCTGTGTGCCGAACACAATATTCAGGTCTGTGTGCCGACTACACCGTCTCAGGTATTCCACATGTTGCGTCGGCAGGTGAAGCGTCCGTTGCGCAAGCCGTTGGTTGCCATTACGCCCAAGAGCCTGCTGCGCCATAAGGAAGCCATTTCGGGTCTGGACGACCTGACATCCGGTACATTCCAGACAATTCTGCCGGAGAAAGAGCCGTCCGATCCGAAAAAAGTGACTCGCCTGATCCTCTGCAGTGGCAAGGTCTACTATGATCTTCTGGAGAAGAAGAAGGCGGATGAGCGGGACGATGTCGCGATTGTTCGTATCGAACAATTGTACCCGTTCCCGAGCGATGACCTGGACGAACTGCTGAGCCAGTACAGCAAGCTCAAGCATGTGGTCTGGTGTCAGGAAGAGCCGATGAACCAGGGAGCCTGGTATTGCAGTCAGCATCACATGCGGAACGCACTGCAGCGCCTGAATCCCAAGCTATATCTCCAGTATGCCGGTCGTGAGGCTTCTGCTGCTCCTGCCTGTGGACACATGTCTGTTCACATTGAAGAGCAGAAGAAACTGGTTAACGACGCGTTTGAAATCTGACGAGCTACCGAACTAAGGATCCGTAATGTCAACAGAGATTAAAGCCCCCGTTTTCCCTGAGTCGGTTGCCGAAGGCACCGTCGCGACCTGGCACAAGCAGCCGGGTGAGGCCTGTTCCCGTGACGAGCTGATTGTCGATATCGAAACCGACAAGGTTGTGCTCGAAGTGGTTGCGCCGGCGGATGGTGTGATCGAAGAAGTTCTCAAGAACGAAGGCGACACCGTGGAAAGCGGTGAGGTGATCGGCAAGTTCAAAGAAGGCGCGGCAGGTGAATCCAAGCCAGCCGAGAGCAAGTCCGAAGCGAAAGCCGAAGCACCGAAAGCCGAAGAGAAATCCGAAGCTGCTTCCGGTGATGCCATTCTAAGCCCGGCTGCCCGCAAGCTGGCCGAAGAAAACAACGTTGACCCGAGCGCGGTAAAGGGCACCGGTAAAGACGGCCGTGTTACCAAGGAAGACGTTCAGAACTACGTGGACAGCAACAAATCTTCCGGTGGAGCGGCTGCCTCCAAGCCGGCAGCGATGCCTGAGGTGAACGTTGCCCAGGGCGAGCGCGCCGAGAAGCGGGTTCCGATGACCCGCCTGCGTGCCAGCATCGCCAAGCGTCTGGTTGATGCCCAGCAGACAGCAGCCATGCTGACCACCTTTAACGAGGTGAACATGGCGCCGATCATGGAACTGCGCAAGCAGTACCAGGACAGCTTCGTGAAGCGCCACGGCATCAAGCTGGGCTTCATGTCGTTTTTCACCAAAGCGGCTACCGAAGCTTTGAAGCGCTTCCCGGCAGTAAACGCCTCCATTGATGGCAACGACATGGTGTACCACGGTTACCAGGACGTAGGTGTGGCGGTATCCACCGACCGTGGCCTGGTGGTACCGGTTCTGCGTGACACCGACGCTATGGGTCTGGCCGACATCGAGAAGAAGATCGTCGAGTACGGTACCAAGGCGAAGGAAGGCAAACTGGCCATTGAAGATATGACCGGTGGCACCTTCACCATCACCAACGGTGGTATTTTCGGGTCTCTGATTTCCACGCCGATCCTGAATCCGCCCCAGACTGCCATTCTGGGTATGCACAAGATCCAGGAGCGCCCGATGGCGGTAAATGGCAAGGTTGAGATTCTGCCGATGATGTACCTGGCGCTGTCATACGATCACCGTATGATCGATGGCAAGGAAGCGGTGCAGTTCCTGGTGGCCATCAAGGAAATGCTGGAAGACCCGGCACGTATCCTGCTGGATGTGTAATCTGACACTCAACGAATTCGATAACAGGAAAGATTATGTCCGATAAGTTCGACGTTATTGTCATTGGTGCAGGCCCCGGTGGTTACGTTGCTGCCATTAAAGCCGCTCAGTTGGGTCTTAAGACCGCCTGTGTTGAGTCCTGGACTGGTAAAGACGGCAAGAGCCAGGTGCTCGGTGGCACCTGTCTGAACGTAGGCTGTATCCCGTCCAAGGCCCTGCTGGAAGTGACTCACAAGTTTGAGGAAGCCAGCCACGATTACGATTCCATGGGCATCCTGGCCAAGGACGTGAAAATCGACGTTGCCAAGATGATGGAGCGCAAGGCTGGTATCGTTAAGCAGCTGACCGGTGGCATTGCTGGCCTGTTCAAGGCCAATGGCGTCACCTCGATCCACGGCCACGGCAAGCTGTTGGCCGGTCGTAAGGTGGAAGTCACCGACAAGGATGGCAAAACCAAGACCTATGAAGCCGACAACGTGATCATCGCCACCGGTTCCCGGCCGATCGAGATTCCGCCGGCGCCGTTCGACGGTGAGTACATCGTCGATTCCGAGGGTGCGCTGGAGTTTACCGAAGTGCCCAAGCGTCTTGGTGTGATCGGTGCCGGTGTTATTGGTCTGGAGCTGGGTAGCGTCTGGGCCCGCCTGGGTTCAGAAGTAACCGTGATCGAAGCGCAGGACAGTTTCCTGCCGGCGGTTGACCAGCAGTGTGCCAAGGATGCGTTGAAGCAGTTCCAGAAGCAGGGCCTGAACATCGTGATGGGCGCCCGCATGACTGGCGCGGAAGTCAAGCGCAAGCTGGTTAACGTCAGCTACGAAGACTCCAAGGGTAAGCAAGACGCCAAGTTTGACAAGCTGATCGTGGCTGTTGGCCGTCGTCCGTACACCGATGGTGCACTGGCTGAAGACTCCGGCGTGACCATGGATGAGCGGGGCTTTATTTTCGTAGACGACAACTGCAAGACCGAAGCACCGGGTGTCTGGGCCATCGGTGATGTGGTTCGTGGTCCAATGCTGGCCCACAAAGCGTCTGAAGAGGGCGTGATGGTTGCTGAGCGTATTGCCGGGCATAAGCCTCAGGTCAATTACGACTGCATCCCGAATGTCATCTACACCTTCCCTGAGGTTGCCTGGGTCGGCAAGACCGAAGAGCAACTGAAAGCTGAAGGCGAAGAATATAACGTGGGAACCTTCCCGTTTGCGGCGAACGGTCGTGCCATGGCTGCCAATGCCGCTTCCGGTATGGTCAAGATCATCGCAGATGCGAAGACCGACCGTATTCTTGGCTTCCACGTGGTGGGTCCGCAGGCGTCTGAAATCGTTGCCCAGGGCGTGATCGCCATGGAATTCGGTTCAAGCGCAGAAGATCTGGCCCTGACCTGTTTCGCGCACCCGACTCTGTCCGAGTCTGTGCACGAAGCGGCCCTGGCCGTTGCTGGCGGTGCGATTCACGTCGCCAACCGTCGCAAGAAGAAGTAACGCATTGCCGGAATACGGGGCGCCAACTGGGGCGCCCCGCTGCCATCATAACGGCGGCTTTTCGCATGCGTGACCGGCAGGCCGAGGCGATCCCTGGCCTGCCAGAACGAATTCGTTCCAGCTGCACCAATGGCGGTGCACTGACGGGTTCATTTCCGTACGTGGTTATCCTCCATCAATAGACGGGACATTAACTATGAATTTGCACGAATATCAGGGCAAGCAGCTGTTCGCTGAGTACGGCCTGCCCGTATCCAAAGGCATTGCCTGCGATACTCCCAAGGAAGCCGTAGCAGCGGCAGACGAAATCGGCGGTGACGGCTGGGTAGTGAAAGCCCAGGTTCACGCCGGTGGTCGCGGCAAGGCCGGCGGTGTAAAGCTGGTCAAGAGCAAAGAAGAGATCCGTGAATTCGCCGAAAAGTGGCTGGGTAAGAACCTGGTTACCTACCAGACCGACGAAAACGGCCAGCCAGTCAGCAAGATTCTGGTTGAATCCCTCACCGACATCGATCAGGAACTTTACCTGGGCGCTGTGGTAGACCGTGGTTCCCGTCGTATCGTTTTCATGGCCTCCACTGAAGGTGGCGTGGAAATCGAGAAGGTTGCCGAAGAAACTCCGGAAAAGATCCTGAAAGCCGAAATTGATCCGCTGGTCGGCGCGCAGCCGTACCAGGGTCGTGAACTGGCATTCAAGCTTGGCCTGGAAGGCAAGCAGATCGGTCAGTTCACCAAGATTTTCCTGGGCCTGGCCAAACTGTTTGAAGAGTGCGACCTGGCTCTGGTTGAGATCAACCCGCTGGTGATCACCCCGGCTGGTGACCTGCACTGCCTCGACGCCAAAGTAGGTGTAGACGGCAACGCACTGTACCGTCAGAAGAAAATCCACGAGATGCACGATCCCTCCCAGGAAGACTCCCGGGAAGCGGAAGCGGCCAAGTGGGAGCTCAACTATGTTGCGCTGGAAGGCAACATCGGCTGCATGGTTAACGGTGCTGGCCTGGCCATGGGCACCATGGACATCATCAAGCTGTCCGGTGGCCAGCCTGCCAACTTCCTGGACGTAGGCGGCGGCGCAACCAAAGAGCGCGTATCCGAAGCGTTCAAGATCATCCTGTCTGACGACGCGGTACAGGCCGTTCTGGTTAACATCTTCGGTGGTATTGTTCGCTGCGACATGATCGCAGAGGGCATCATCGGTGCGGTTAAAGAAGTCGGCGTTAAAGTGCCTGTTGTGGTTCGTCTGGAAGGCAACAACGCGGAGCTGGGTACCAAGGTACTCGCCGAAAGTGGCCTGAACATCATCGCCGCCACCAGCCTGGCGGACGCCGCAGAGCAAGTCGTTAAAGCCGCAGGGGGTAAATAATGAGCATCCTGATCAACAAAGACACCAAGGTTATCTGCCAGGGCTTTACCGGCGCACAGGGTACCTTCCACTCTGAGCAGGCCATTGCCTATGGCACCAAGATGGTAGGTGGTGTCAGCCCCGGTAAGGGCGGCACTGAGCATCTGGGTCTGCCGGTGTTCAACACCGTACGTGAAGCGGTAGAAAAGACCGGCGCTGAAGCGACCGTCATCTACGTTCCGGCTCCGTTCTGTAAAGACGCCATCATCGAAGCGGCCGACGCCGGTATTCAGCTGATCGTTTGTATCACTGAAGGTATTCCGACCATCGACATGCTGTACGCCAAAGAATACGTTGATCGTAAAGGCGTTCGCATGATCGGCCCGAACTGCCCGGGCGTGATCACTCCGGACGAGTGCAAGATCGGCATCATGCCTGGCCATATCCACAAGAAGGGTAAGGTTGGTATCGTGTCCCGTTCCGGCACCCTGACCTATGAAGCGGTCAAGCAGACCACGGACTTCGGCTACGGTCAGTCCACCTGTATCGGTATCGGTGGCGACCCGATTCCTGGCTCCAACTTCATCGACATTCTGAAGCTGCTGCAGGAAGATCCGGAAACCGAAGCCATCGTCATGATTGGTGAGATCGGTGGTACCGCTGAGGAAGAAGCGGCTGCGTTCATCAAAGAGAACGTCACCAAGCCGGTGGTTTCCTACATTGCCGGTGTCACTGCACCTCCGGGCAAGCGTATGGGCCATGCTGGCGCCATCATCTCTGGTGGTAAGGGTACTGCGGACGAGAAGTTTGCCGCCCTGGAAGACGCCGGTGTTAAAACCGTGCGCAGCCTGGCCGAAATCGGCAAGGCCCTGAAGGAAGTGACTGGCTGGTAAAGCAGCCCTGAGCTTCACCAAAACCCCCGGATTCGCGAGAATTCCGGGGGTTTTGCGTTCTAGGGCTCCGGTTTTGTGCCGCATTGCTTAACGCCGGCGAGTGTAAAGACTATAATGCCCGGTCAGCCTGATTTCAGCGGCCGGTTTAGGCGCTGATCTCCGGCGCTCTATAAACAGAAAGAAGGAGTTCGTGCTTTGAGTTCTGTCGATTCCCAGCAAAGAGTGTTGTCCGGCATGCGTCCGACCGGCAAGCTGCACCTCGGCCACTACCATGGTGTGCTGAAAAACTGGGTCAAGCTCCAGCACGAGTATGAGTGCTTCTTCTTTGTGGCGGACTGGCACGCCCTGACCACGCAATACGATGATCCCTCAGGCATTGAGCAAAGCGTATGGGATATGGTCATCGACTGGCTGGCGGCCGGAGTTAATCCGGGCTCGTCCACCATGTTTATCCAGTCCCAGGTTCCGGAACACGCCGAGCTGCACCTGTTGTTGTCTATGATCACGCCCCTGGGCTGGCTGGAACGCATTCCCACCTACAAGGATCAGCAGGAAAAGCTGCGGGAAAAGGATCTGGCCACCTACGGCTTCCTCGGTTACCCGTTGCTCCAGACTGCGGATATCCTGATGTATCGTGCCGGCAAGGTGCCGGTTGGTGCTGATCAGGTATCCCACGTTGAGATTACCCGTGAAATCGCCCGCCGGTTTAACCATATCTATGGTCGCGAGCCCGGTTTTGAAGAGCAGGCCGAGGCCGCTATCGTCAAGATGGGCAAAAAAAACGCGAAACTCTATCGCAACCTGAAAAAACGGTATCAGGAAGAAGGCGATTTTGAGGCGCTTGAGACCGCACGGGCCCTGCTGAAAGAACAGCAGAACATTTCGCTGGGTGACCGCGAGCGGTTATACGGTTTCATTGAAGGCGGAGGCAAGGTGATACTGCCGGAGCCGCAGCCGTTGCTGACGCCGGAATCCAAGATGCCGGGGCTGGACGGACAGAAGATGTCCAAGTCCTACAACAATTACATTGGCTTGCGTGAAGATCCGGACAGTGTTGCGCAAAAGATCCGGACCATGCAAACCGACCCGCAGCGGGTGCGACGGACAGACCCGGGCGAGCCGGAGAAGTGCCCGGTCTGGGGTATGCACAAAGTCTACTCGGACGAGCAGACCTGCCAGTGGGTACAGGAAGGCTGCCGCAGCGCCGGTATTGGCTGCCTGGACTGCAAAAAGCCGCTGATCGATGCCATCATCGAGGAACAGAAGCCGTTGCATGAGCGTGCCCGGGAATACGAGAGCAATCCGGATCTGGTGCATTCCATTCTGCAGGAAGGGCGAGAGCATGCGCGCGATGCCGCCCGTGATACCCTGGAAGAAGTCCGTGCAGCGATGGGGCTCAGCTACCGCTGATTCCTGACCGCCAATAACGTCAAAGGCTGGCAAAGGCATGACCGAAGACACCAGGGAGCCGGAAGAAGCGCAGGCAACGACACCGGAACAGGTGCCGCTGGCGCTCGTATCCGGCAAACCCCTGGTGGATATCCCCAAGGATCTTTATATTCCGCCGGATGCCCTCGCGGTTTTTCTGGAGGCCTTTGAGGGGCCGCTGGATTTGCTGCTCTACCTCATTCGCCGCCAGAACATGAATATCCTCGATATTGATGTCAGTGAAATCACACGCCAGTACATGGATTACATTGGTGCGGTGGAAGCGATGCGGTTTGAGCTGGCAGCCGAGTACCTGGTGATGGCTGCGACCCTGGCGGAGATTAAATCCCGTATGTTGCTACCCCGCCAGGAGAGTGACGATGAAGACGATATTGACCCCCGGGCAGAGCTGATTCGCCGGCTGCAGCAGTACGAACGCTTCAAGAAGGCTGCGGAGGATATCGATGAAATCCCGCGCATGGAACGGGATACCTATCCGGCTTCCGCTGCTTTACCCAAGCTTCCGTCATCGCAACCCCATCCGGACGTTGATATGAAGGAGCTGTTGCTGGCGTTGCAGGGTGTTTTGCAGAGGGCGGATCTGTTTACCAGCCACCATGTCGAGAAAGAGCGGTTATCGACAAGGGAGCGGATGTCCCACATTCTCTCTGTGCTGCAGGGCGACCGGTTCGTAACATTCGAGAGCCTGTTTACCCTTGAAGAGGGCCGGCTTGGCGTGGTGGTGACCTTTCTTGCCACACTGGAACTGGTGAAAGAACAGCTGATTGAAATCGTTCAGGCGGAAGTGCTCGGCCCCATTCATGTCAGGGCGCGGGCGGCAAGCTGAAGGATCGAGTGACACTATGAACGAAGAACATCTGGCCCGTATTCAGGCTATTGCTGAGGCGGCACTGTTGGCGGCCGGCAAGCCGTTGTCTCTGGAGCAGCTGCGCGAGCTGTTTGGCGAAGATGAGCGCCCGGCCAGGCAGGTGATGGAGCATGCGCTGATGATGCTGGAGCAATCCTGCGAAGGTCGCGGCTTTGAGCTTCGCAAGGTTGCCAGCGGGTACCGATTGCAGGTCAGGGAAGAGTTTGCGCCATGGGTTGGTCGACTGTATGAGGAAAAGCCCCAGCGTTATTCCCGGGCGCTTCTGGAAACTCTGGCCCTGATTGCCTATCGTCAACCCATCACCCGTGGCGAGATCGAGGATATTCGTGGGGTTACGGTAAGCAGCAATATCATTCGAACACTGCTTGAGCGAGAGTGGGTGCGCGTGGTCGGTCATCGGGATGTCCCTGGGCGGCCTGCCATGTATGCCACCACACGCCAGTTCCTCGATTATTTCAACCTGACCGGGCTGGATGAACTGCCTCCGCTTTCTGAGGTACGTGACCTTGAGGAGATCGGTCGGGAAATAGAGCAGAACATGCAGGGAGAGATCAAATTCGACTCTCCTGATGGTTCCGGTGCCAGTCCGGACTCCGACGCGGAGTCCCAGGCGCCTGAACCGGATCAGACACTTCACTGAAACCCAGGTTTCAGCCCCGTATATCAAGGATATTTACCCTTATGGCGGCAAAAGGCCCCGAAAACAAAACAGCCCGTAGCGATCAGTCTCTAAGTGCAGGTCCGGAGCGGGTGCAGAAGCTGCTTGCTCGCGCCGGCGTTGGCTCCCGGCGGGAAGTGGAAGGCTGGATAGAGGCCGGTCGACTGCTGGTCAATGGTGTTCCGGTTCAGCCTGGCCAGAAGGCTTCCACTTCTGATCGTTTTGAGCTTGATGGCAAGCTGCTGGACGTGAGTTCAGCTGCCGAAGTTGTGCGTCGGGTGCTGATTTACAACAAGCCAGAGGGCGAAGTAACCAGCCGGAAAGACCCGGAAGGGCGGCCCACGGTGTTTGACCGCCTGCCGCGGCTCAAGGACCAGCGCTGGATCTCCATTGGGCGTCTGGATATCAACACTACCGGTCTGGTGTTGTTTACCACCGACGGTGAGTTGGCGAATCGCTTGATGCATCCCTCCAGTCAGATTGACCGGGAATACGCGGTTCGGGTATTCGGTGAAGTGGATGACGCCATGATTGAGCGCCTGAAGGAAGGTGTGCTGCTTGAAGACGGCATGGCCAAGTTTACAGATATCAGCCCGGCGGGTGGCAAAGGTATGAACCAGTGGTTCCACGTAACCTTGCTGGAAGGTCGTAACCGGGAGGTGCGTCGCCTTTGGGAATCTCAGGGCGTTCGGGTGAGCCGTCTCAAGCGGGTACGGTATGGACCGATCTTCCTGCCCAGCCGGTTGACCATGGGCCGTTGGGAAGAGCTGGATCAGAAGGGTGTTGATGCGCTGAGCCGTGCCGTGGGGCTCGGCAGCGTTGCTGTACCCCAGAAAACTCCGGGAGAGCAGGCTGCCCATGATCGCAAGCGCCGCAAGAGTCCTGGTAAATCACTGCAACGGACGCGTAAAGGTGGAAGCTGGCAAGTCGCCGATGGTGCGCCGTCAAAAGCCCGGTCAGATTCCCGCGGGAAGCCATCTGCAGGCAAGGGCAGAAAGCCCGCACGCTGAGGACTCTCTTCAGGAAATACTTGCGAATACCCGCGTGCAGTTTCTGCCGGCCGCCTTGGCCCGGTAGAGTGCTTCGTCGGCCCGGGCAAGCCATTGCTCGGGCTGTTCATCCGTCAGATGCATCGCCACACCGCAACTGGCGGTAACCGTCAAAGGTGTTTCACCGCCGTCCACTCGAATGCTTTCAATGGCACCCCGAATTCGATCTGCTACATCACGGGCTTCCTGCTCATTGGTATGAGGCAGGAGAATGGCAAACTCCTCACCACCAAAGCGATAGACCGTGTCGGAATTACGCAGGGCCTGCTCAAGCTTTTCCGCGGTGCGAGCGAGAATGTGGTCGCCAACCACATGGCCGTGGTTGTCGTTAATCAGTTTGAAGTGATCCAGATCGCACAGGATCAGGCTCCAGGGGGCGCCGTGTCTGTCCGCCATGGCGCTGGCGCGCTGGAGCGCTTCGTCCAGTGCCCGTTTGTTGCCAATGCCTGTCAGGGAATCCGTCAGTGCGGTCTGTTCGATGGCAATGAACTGGCAGGCATTACGAATATGGCAGATCGCACCGGACAGCATCATCTCGATACCCGTCAGCTCGTCATCGCTGAATCGCTGGCGACGGTGTAACGTCAGAGTGCCATACTGGTGACCTTCCAGAGAGAGACGGTACTCGCAGCGATGGGGCCCACCCATGCCAGTGGAAAAAACGAAGTCCTGACGGGCGATGCGGTGCCTGTAATTGAGTGAGTCGAAAGGCACCATGTCTGTCATCTCCTCCGCCAGAATCGACAGTTGCGCCTCGAGGGAGAGAGTGGTGCTCAGGCGTCTGGCCAGCCGGGCCATGACATCGGAGGTGTTGTTCCAGTCCTGAAACGACTGCTTCAAAGCCGCAAGCCGCGCGGGGCGGGAAGTGTTTGGCCGGATCGATGTCAGGTTTTTCACAGTAGGACGCTCTGCTGGTGACAAAGTGATTTGCTGTACCAATAAGCAGAAAAAATGCCATAAGATAAAAAACCAATAAAAACAACAGGGAAATGTCTCTTTTTAAAGTCGATTCCATAAACTGGCAGATAATATTTGCCTGGTTGTCAAAATTCCGGCAGCGGGTTGCCGGTTCTGAAGACGTGCAATCGAAATGTCGGACAAAGGGGTGGGGCTGCCAAAAGCCTGTGATAAACTCCTGCGCTTGAATGTACCAAGTGAGCTGTCGATTTATGAGATTTCAGGCACCGGAAAGCCTATCCGAACAGATTGCCCAGCATCTGGGGCAGCGCATTGTTGTTCGCGATCTCAAGCCGGGAGAGCGAATTCAGGAGCTCAAGGTCGCCGGCGATCTGAATGTCAGCCGCGGCTCCGTGCGTGAGGCTCTGCTGATTCTGGAGCGGCGTCATCTGGTTGAGATCTATCCCCGGCGCGGGGCGGTGGTGTCGGAGCTGACGATAGACTCGGTGAATGCCCTTTACGATATTTACATCGATCTGCTGTGCATGTTGGCTCGCAAGGTGCTGGAGCGTTGGCCAGGTGAACAGCTCGGCGGCGTGATGGGGCAGGTTAATGAAATGCAGGCGGTTATTGATGCCCTGAACTCGAATGCGCCCGATGCCGCAGAGCGGGTCATTGAAGCGGGGTTCGGGGTCATGCAGTATGCCTACCGTCTGGTTGACAATCCCTTTCTTGAGGAAACCCTCGAAAACTTCCGTCCCGCCATCAGCCGGACCTATTACGTGGCGCTGGATCATTTCCGGAGTGAGATCGCAGAAACCGGTACCTTCTTCCGTCGTCTGGCCGATGCTGCCGTTGAGGGCGATTCCGAGCGTCTGCAACGGGTTATTCAGGACTTTGGCGAGCATCAGCGCCACCAGGTTCTGAGTATTCTCACGGAGGAGACCGCCTGATATGCGGCTGAAGTCCATCAAGCTCGCGGGATTCAAATCCTTCGTTGATCCCACTACGGTGCCTTTCCCCTCCAACATGACCGCGGTGGTGGGCCCTAACGGCTGTGGCAAGTCCAATATTATCGATGCCGTTCGCTGGGTAATGGGTGAAAGTTCCGCGAAGTACCTGCGTGGCGAATCGATGACCGACGTTATCTTCAACGGTTCCAGTGCCCGCAAGCCGGTGGGACAGGCGTCGATTGAACTTGTTTTTGACAACAGTGACGGATCGGCGCCCGGCGAGTTTGTGAAGTTCAACGAGATTTCGGTAAAACGCCGGGTATCACGGGAAGGGCAATCCGAGTATTTCCTGAATGGCTCCAAATGCCGTCGTCGTGACATTACCGATCTGTTCCTTGGAACCGGTCTCGGGCCGCGCAGTTACGCCATTATCGAGCAGGGCATGATTTCCCGGCTGATTGAGGCGAAGCCCGAAGAATTGCGGGTATACATCGAGGAAGCTGCGGGCATTTCCAAGTACAAGGAACGGAGGCGGGAAACGGAGAACCGTATTCGCCGTACTCAGGAGAACCTGGAGCGGCTGACAGACCTTCGCGAAGAGCTTGGACGTCAACTGCAGCACCTGGAGCGTCAGGCGGCCGCCGCGGAAAAATACAAAGCCTACAAACAGGAAGAGCGCGAAAAGAAAGCCGAGCTAACCGTGTTGCGCTGGAAAGCCCTGGATGACGATCTTCAGACCTGGCGCGGAAAAATCCGCGATACCGAGCTGGAACTTGAGAAGTTCCTGACCGAAAGGGTGAACCTGGAAACTTCGCTGGAATCGCTCAGGGAAGACCACCATGAACGGACCGAGCACTTTAACCGGGCTCAGGCCCGGTACTATGAGGCCGGGGCCGACATTGCCCGTATTGAGCAAAGTCTGGAGCACCAGCGCGAGCGCAGCCGACAGACTGCCGCAGAGCTGGATCAGGCCCTGGCCAACGAGCGCGAATTAGGCCGCGAACTGGAACAGGATGAAGAAAAGCTGGCCACGCTCCGGGAAGAGCTCGACATGATCGAGCCTGAGCAGGAGGCATTGGCGATACGTTCAGAGGAATCGGCCGAGAAGCTCCAGCAAGCAGAAGAGGCCATGAGTGACTGGCAGCATCGCTGGGATGAGTTCAGTACCCGTTCATCGGATGCCCGCCGGCAGGCCGAACTGGCGCAATCCCGAATTCGCTCTCTTGAAGACGCCATCGAACAGCTGAAAACCCGACAACAGAAATTGCGGGATGAGCAGGCGCTGCTCGACGGACAATTGGATCGCTCGGAGCTCGAGCAGCTTCTGGAAGAACAGGAAACCCTGGCACTGAAAAGGGAAGAAACCGCGGAGCGTATTCAGCAACTGCAGGATCAGGTGTATTCGAGCCGACAGGCTTTGCGCGACGCCGAACAGAGTTCATCTGAATATCGGCAGACGGTGCAGAGCCTCAAAGCCACGATGGAGTCCCAGCAGGCACTGCTGGACGAACAAATGGGTGCCGGCGACGATGCCCTGCAATCGTGGCTGGCCGATCAGGGGCTGACCGACGCGCCGCGACTTGCTGCGAAATTGTCGATTGAGGACGGCTGGGAGTTTGCCGTCGAGCAGGTCATTGGCCGCTTCACTCAGGGCCTGACGTTGCCGGAATTCGATCAACTGGCTACAGCGCTGGAATCGGCCCCCAAAGGTTTTGCGGTGGTCAGTGACCGTGCCGTTGCCTCCGAAACCCGTGGCCTGGCGGCCAAGGTGAGTGGTGTTGGGGCGATCAGCCAGCTGCTTTCTTTGGTTCAGGCTGCCGATACCCTTTCTGAAGCCATGGCCAACCGATCTGGTCTGGCGCCTGGCGAGAGCATCATCACCCGGGACGGTGTCTGGCTTTCTCGTGACTGGTTGCTGATGCCTGACTCCGATGCCGCTCAGGTTGGTGTGATTGAGCGTCAGAAAAAGGTAACGGAATTGCAGGCAAAGCTGGCGGAAGCAGAAGCCAGGCTCGAGCAGGCAACCGAGCAGCTTGAGCATCTCCAGGAGAAGGCGGAGCGTGCCGAAACCGAACGGGACGAGGCTCAAGCCCGCCACAGCGACGTTGAGCGGGAGCTTGGGGCTCTGGCCTCACGTGCCAGTGGTCTGAAAGCCAGGGCAGAGCAGATTGAAGCCCGGCTGTCCCGGATCAGGGAAGACATTGCGGATGTGGGTCTGGCGTTGGAAGAGCAGCAGGCCAACCTCCAGGAAGCCCGTGAAGAGTGGGATATTGCACTCGCATCCAGCGAGGACAGTGAGGAAGAGAAAGAGCAGTTGCTGGAGCAACGGGATTCTCTGAGGGAAACACTGGACCGCCTGCGCCAGGAAGCCCGGCATGACCGTGATCACGCTCATCAACTGCAACTACAGTTGCAGACACTCCAGAGCCAGCGCGACGGACTGCAGCAAACCATCGACCGGATGCAGATGCAGAAAGAGCGTCTGCAAGAGCGGCTGGATGTACTCAGGGAATCCCGCGAAAGTGCCGAGGAGCCTATTGAGGATCTCCAGTTGCAACTTGAAGGGTTGCTGGAACGACGACTGGCCGAAGAAGAAAAGCTCAGTGCCGCCCGGGATGCCCTGGAAGAGATTGATCGACAGGTTCGTGATCGCGAACAGGGGCGGAGCCGAACCGAGCATCAGGTTCAGGAAATCCGGGCTCGGCTGGAAAAACTGAAGATGGAATCCCAGGCCCTGGAAATTCGCTCCGGCAACCATGTTGAGCAGCTCAAGGAACTCGACGTTAAACTCCAGGAAGTTCTCGAACAGCTGCCAGAGGATGCTGAAGAAAAGGTCTGGGCCGAAGAGCTGGAGAAAATCGGTAACCGTATCCAGCGCCTGGGAGCAATTAACCTCGCGGCCATTGAAGAGTATCAGGTACAAAGCGAGCGAAAGACCTACCTGGACGAGCAGCACAACGACCTGATGGAAGCGCTGGAAACCCTGGACAATGCTATCCGGAAAATTGACCGGGAAACCCGGCAGCGCTTCAAAGAGACGTTTGATCAGGTGAATGGCGGCCTGCAGGCCCTTTTCCCGAAAGTATTCGGTGGTGGCAATGCCTATCTCGAGTTGACCGGGGAAGACTTGCTGGAGACTGGCGTGGCCATCATGGCGAGGCCGCCGGGCAAGAAGAACAGCACCATCCACCTGTTGTCGGGGGGTGAGAAGGCGCTGACAGCCATCGCGCTTGTGTTCTCGATTTTCCAGCTCAATCCCGCTCCGTTCTGTATGCTGGACGAAGTGGACGCGCCGCTGGACGACGCCAACGTGGGTCGCTACGCGAATATGGTTAAGGAGATGTCGAAACAGGTTCAGTTCATCTACATTACCCATAACAAGATCGCCATGGAGATGGCGGATCAGTTAATGGGGGTCACCATGCACGAACCCGGCTGCTCGCGGCTGGTATCTGTTGATGTGGATGAGGCCGCCGCGCTGGCTGAGGCCTGATAGGCGCAGTGGTTGGTGAAATGCTCGCCAACCATGACAATAACGCCATCTGGGCCCGGTGTGCGTTGTATTCATTACGGGCTTTTCTTAGAGTAGCAACGTTCCAAACTGCAAACAGGACAGCAGCATTATGTCACTTAGGGAATGGTTAATTGCCATAGGTACCCTGGTTATTATTGGAATTGTGATTGACGGTGTGCGCCGTATGCGGCGTGCCCGGAAGGAATCCATGGCTATTTCGTCCGGTATGGGGGCTGACGAACTCAAGGATTCCCCGCTGGATGATGACTTCAACCCGGAATTGCCAAACGGTGGTGCTCGCACGGTTTCCCGTTCGACACTGGAAGACCGGGGCTATCTGAAGCGCGATATGTCCGCGCCCGTAAGTGCTGATCAAGAAGACGATGTAACCCCGGAATCCGGCTGGAGCGCCCGGGACGACGATGAGGATGACGGCATCCTGAGTCCGCCCAGGGTTGTGAAACCGGAAATAGAAGAACCCGAGTCCCCTGAGCCCGAGGTGACCAGCACTCCGGAACCAGAAGCGGATAAACCGAAAACCAGGCCCACCCGGCCTGAAAAGGCCAAAGCCGAACCCCAACCCCGAGCGGAAGAGCCGCCGGTGGTTACTACCGAAGTTGAGGAAGATACCGCCCGGCGAACGCCCAACAAACCGCGCAAGAATCAGCCCCTGGCCGGAGCCAATCGCCCCGAGGCCAGGGAAGTGCTGGTGATCAACGTGTTGGCCCGCAGCGGCGAGCAGTTCCAGGGCAGCAAGCTCAAGAGCCTGTTTGAGGCCTGCGGCCTGGAGCATGGCGATATGGACATTTACCACCGCCATGAATCCGAGGACACCACCACGCCTGTGCAATTCAGCGTGGCCAACGCCGTGGAGCCGGGCACCTTTCGCCCTCAGGACATGGCCGGGCTCAGCACTCCCGGTATCAGTTTCTTCATGAGCCTGCCAGGGCCCACCAATGCCTTGCAGGCCTTCGAGTTCATGCTTGAAACCGCCCAGTGTGTGGTGCGAAACCTCGGTGGTGAACTGAAAGACGAGCGTCGAAGCGTGATGACACCGCAAACCATTGAGCACTGTCGCCAGCGCATTCGTGAGTTTGAACGCAAGCAGCGCTCCCAGCGAGCCTAATAGCCCGTCCGGACCCCAGACCCGATGACTAACGTTCCCGAAGCTATCCGGAAGCGCGTGGATTCTCTGCGCGCTACCCTCGAAGACCACAATTACTACTATTACGTTCTGGACGACCCCAGAATTCCCGATGCCGAGTACGATCGTTTGTTTCGGGAACTGCAGAAGCTGGAAGCTGAACACCCGGAACTGGCGACTGAGGATTCCCCCACCCGTCGGGTAGGCAGTAGTGCTGAGACAAGTTTCGAGGAAGTCACCCACCGCCTGCCGATGCTGTCGCTGGATAATGCCTTCAGTGAGGACGAACTTCGGGATTTTGATCGTCGGGTTCGAGACCGACTGGGTGAGGACGGCGCCATTGAGTATGTCTGTGAGCCCAAACTTGATGGTCTCGCCGTCAGTCTGCACTACGAAAATGGCACCTTAACCCGCGCCGCTACCCGGGGCGATGGCTATACCGGCGAGGATATCACCGCCAATATTCGCACGATTCCGTCGGTACCCCTCAAACTGCGCGGCTCGGGATACCCGGATCTTGTTGAGGTTCGGGGCGAGGTCTACATGCCCCGTGCCGGTTTCGAGAAACTCAACGAGCGGCTGGCAGAGCAGGGCGAGAAGACCTTTGTGAATCCCCGCAACGCTGCTGCCGGAAGCCTGCGCCAGAAGAAATCGACCGTTACCGCCAAGCGTCCGTTGGAGCTGTGTGCTTATAGTATGGCGGTGACCGATGAAACGGTACTGCCGGAAACCCATTGGGACAGCCTGCAGCTTGTCCGGGGCTGGGGCTTCCGGATTAATCCGGAAATGCGCAAGGCTGAGGGCGTGGAAGCCTGCCTGGATGCCTACAACGAACTAATGGCCAAGCGTGACAGCCTGCCCTACGAAATCGACGGCATTGTGTTCAAGGTAAACCGTCTGGATTTCCAGCAGGAGCTTGGGTTCGTTTCCCGCGCCCCGCGCTGGGCGATCGCCCACAAGTTTCCAGCCCAGGAAGAGCTGACGGTTATTGAAGATGTGGAATTCCAGGTGGGCCGAACCGGAGCTGTAACCCCGGTAGCCCGGCTGAAACCGGTGTTTGTCGGCGGCGTCACGGTATCAAATGCGACCCTGCACAACATGGACGAGATCCGGCGCCTTGATGTTCATATCGGCGACACGGTGTTCATTCGCCGCGCCGGGGATGTAATCCCGCAGGTCGTGAAGGTGGTGCCGGAAAAGCGCCCGGCCAAGGCGCCGATGGTTAAAATGCCAGAGCATTGCCCGGTCTGTGGCTCAGATATAGTCCAGATTGAAGGGGAAGCCGTTGCCCGGTGTTCCGGCGGTCTGTACTGCCCGGCTCAGCGCAAGGAAGCAATCCGGCATTATGCCTCCCGGAAGGCCATGGATATTGAGGGCCTTGGGGACCGGCTGATCGAGGTGTTGGTAGACGAGGGCATGGTCAGCACCGTGGCGGATCTTTATCGCCTGACGAAATTCCAGATTGCCAGCCTGGAGCGTATGGGCGACAAATCTGCGGCAAATCTGATTGCCGCCATCGATCGCTCCCGTGAACCGGTGCTTTGGCGTTTCCTTTATGCACTTGGTATTCGTGAAGTGGGTGAGGCCACGGCCAAGGGGCTGGCAGCCCATTTCGGCACGTTGGAAGCGATTTCCGAAGCGGATGAGGAGACTCTGCAGACGGTACCTGACGTCGGGCCGATTGTGGCCGGTCATATCCGGAGCTTCTTTGATCAGCCCCAAAATCAGGAAACACTGGCGGCGCTGAAAGAAGCAGGCGTCACCTGGCAGGAAGAGCAAGTGCTGTCGGCGGATGAACAGCCTCTCAGTGGTCAGACCTGGGTATTGACCGGCACTCTCTCAGGCATGACACGGGATCAGGCCAAGGAAAAGCTTGAGCAGCTCGGTGCCAAGGTTGCTGGTAGTGTCTCCAAAAAAACCGCCTGCGTTGTCGCAGGCGAGGCCGCCGGCTCCAAACTGGCCAAAGCCGAGCAGCTGGGAGTGCCAGTGTTGGACGAGGAAGGGCTGGCCAACCTGCTACGGGAGCATGGTCTGGAGGCCTGAGGGCAGCTGGCCAAAGAATCTGAGAACTCGCGCAGGTCGCTCCGGATTCAAATTGGCTACCATGGCGTTGATCTGTAACGGTGTGTAAACCGGGTGCCAGGCACCCGGGCACGGCCATAACAACAACGTCATGAAACGGATTTTTGCATGCGCGCCGATTTGTTCTCCCGCTCAACCGCCTCGGGCCGCCTCCTTGGTGTTGCCCTGATTGCCCTGGCAGCGACCGGCTGCAAGACCGAAAAAGATCCTGACCAGCCCACCTTGTTGGGGGCGCCACCGACCACCGCCTATCTGGGGGTAGAGTATTACTACAACTGGGGCGCCTATGGCGGCGAAAGCATTCTCGATTACTCCCTGACCAATGCGCCATCCTGGCTTGCGCTGGAAGACACCAGCAATAAGGCCCGTCAGGGTATTATCATGCGCGGTGTGCCTGGGTTATCCGGGGGCAACCGGGGTGAAGCTGATCTTGGCCAGACCGAGAATATCGAGATAGTCACCACGGACGGCCGCATGGCGGGTTTCCAGCCGTTTGATATTGAAGTCAAGCGAAACGTAATTACCCTCGACGGAGCCAACCTGAAAGAAGGTGAAAGTCAGGCGTCTGAAGATGAGTCGGAGGAGCGGTGTGCGGTGCCTGAGCTGGATGCCGGTTCCTATTCTTACGAGCTCCAGAAGTTCACGGATGAGGGCGAGCCGGATGGAACTGAGTCAGTCACCTACCCAACCAAGCGCGCGTATGTAAAAGTAAATCTGGATCAACCCTCCGTTACCGAAGTCAAAATCGCCTTTGAGCTGCGTTCTGATTTCGACCCAGCTGCCTGTGACAATGACGAAACTGATCCCGCCCATCAGGACTGCAAATATAGCCGCGCCAACACCGGTGCGATTATTATCGGCGAAGACCTCGTTGCGCTCAGCGACGAGCTGAATCACCCCGTTGATAAAGAGGGTAACCCCCTCGAGTACGTCGAATATGACACGACTGGCAATACGGTAACCAGCGGTGTTGTGACACTGAAGCCCGGTCTCACCGAGTGCTACATTCCCTTTGAAGTGGTTGACGACCTGATTCCCGAGCCAACAGAAGTGGCGACCATGGTTCTGACCGAAGTACGCCAGGGCATTGCCTCGCTGGGCAATGGTAGTGTTGAGGTCAAAGCCAACCTTTCAATTGAGGATAACGAGCCGCTACTCAGCATAGAAACCGTCAATGGCGGTAGTCGCGATACCATCAATACCGAGACGACTCGTGAGTATCGCGCCATTCTCACGGGTGACCGTAAAACCCTGTTCAGAGCCAAGCTGACAAGAATTGGTGAGCTGACGGGTGTTGTCGAGGACGAGACTTTCGAGATTGTTGAGAAGAACGCTCAGGGTACCTACGACCCAATTGAGGAGCTGGTATTCCCGCTGGAGCAGGATGAAATCACCTTTGGTGTGCGTGCGCTTGTTTACAACAATCTTCAGGATGAATTGGACGACAACGCAGCGCCTATTGGCGTCGATGTAAATTACCAGGCTGGCCGGGCCGGATATGCGAGGGGCGAGTCTGAAACACTGCTGAGGTTGAACCTTAACCGTCTGATTGAACCGCTGGTCTGGAGTGATGGCTTTATGGCAACGGATGTGTCGCTGGGCCATGAGGGCCGGGTGTTTGTTGCTGGTTACCTTCCAGGGAACAATCAGGTCCAGGTCCGCATTTATGATCAGGCAGGTATGGAGCTGCAGATTGTTGAGGTGACAGACCCGGCGATAGCGCTGCAACCTTCAGACGTATTCCTGGACGTTGGTGTACGAACGGTCACTGAAAACAATAACCGTGTGAATCGTTATGAAATTGCCGTTGCTTTTAGCTCTGACCAGGCAGAACCGGGTGCTCCCGTTGGCGGGTCTGATGCGGTAACGGCCCTGTTCCATTATGACGGTGCTTCGGGGAACTATCTTCCGAGCTGGACCGGAAACAATATCTTCAGAATTGGCACGCCGGCGGACGATTCGGTGCGATGGGTGGGCATTAACGGCACCACTGGTTATGTTTTGGTGGGCGGCGAAACCCTCGGTGCCTGGAATACCGATGCCTACCAGGGCGGCACCGACAGTTTCCTGGCCCGCATTGATACGGCGGAGAACGCAGGGGCTCTGGAGCCGACCCTGGCCTGGACACGGCAGGTTGGCTCATCAGGTGATGAGACCGTGGTCGGTGGTAGCTCACAAGGCTCGCTGGCTCTGCTGTTCGGGGCGTCGCCAATGACGCTTGATGGCCTCGGAAATGTTGGCCCGTATTTCTTCAATGGCAACACCGGAGAGTCACCGACCGTGTATCAGGTGGGTGAAGACAGCTCTGAATCGCTCGGGGACGGTCTGTATGGTGGTGCCGGGGTGGTGCTGGTCGGCGACGCGCCCTATAGCTACCGATTCCGTGAAGCGCAGCCAGAGGATGCCGGTACCGAAAATGCGGAGGATGAGATTATTCGCACGCGGCTGGATAATCGGGCCGGCTTTGTTTTGGGATTCAATACTTCAGGCGAACCTCTGAGCGCGTACACCGTTGATGATGCGGGTGATCTATCCAACGAATTCCTGACCCGTGGTGTCCGGTTTGACGGTGATATTGTGGTGTCGGGCAACACCAACGGGAGCTTTGTTGAAGGCCAGGCGGCGCCGGTGGCGGGCACAGAGAGTATCCTGGCGAGAGTGGATACCTCCGAATCTGACGTAGCCTTCCGCAACTGGCGTAGGCAACTGGCATTCGAAGGTCTGGACATTCTCGATCTGGAGAATTACCGCGACGATGAAGTGGTGGCGTTGGTGAACCGAAATGGCGAAAGGATGCTGCTTGTTTTCAGCCCGGAAGGTGAGTTACTGACACCGATAACGCCGTAATCCTCCGGGTTGCAGGTCCGGGTTGGGGTCAGACCGCCCCTTCCTGTCGGCCCGCATTGGCATAGAGCTTCAGGTAGTCGGTGCTGGTGACCACGCCGGCGGGTTGTCCGGCAGCATTGATGACCAGGGCCGCATTCAGCCGGTGAGCGAGCATCAGGCGTGCCAGTTGATGGGCATCGGTTTCGGGAGATGCAGTCAGAAAAGCCGGTAGTTCGATGTGAATCAGGCTTTGGTTCAAAGCTTCCGAACTGTTCTCGTGAATCCACGAAAGAAGCCAGCGCAGGTCGATCAGGCCTGCGACATTGTTATCCGAGAGCACGACCAGATGGTGAACGCCGTGTTCTTCCATGGTCTCCAGCGCCTCTGCGACGGTGGCAGAAGCAGGAACCGAAAACTGCGCTGGCGAGCTGATGTCGGCGACTGGCAGGTAAACCCTTTCCTCCCGACGTTCGCCCGCAGCAGCGGCACCATACTCCTGAAGTGCGCGGAAGCTGCTACCACCACCGCCGCTGTGCACCGCCTGCTGGAACTCGGCGTCGGTAGCCTCGCTGTGTTCGGCAGAAATGGACGCAGACTCCGACAGCTCGGTGACATCGCCCACCCGGCGACTTCGGAACGCTTCGGGTAACCGGGTTCCGATCGGACGTCCGGGTTCACTGACGAAAATGGACATGGTTCCACCTCTCCGGGGATTTCCCCCTCTACTGCCACCTTATGAAGGTTTATCGGCCGCCGGACCGTTCGCTATAGCTCGAGTTTATTACTATACGGTTAGTTGGTTCCGGTAAAGGCGTCCCGTTTCCACACGACGGGCGAGCCGGGTATTCAGGCAGGCCGGTTGCTGGCAGATCCGGTCGGCCAGATATTCCGCCAGCAGGGGAGCCCATACCAGGCCTTTGCTGCCAAAACCGGTGAGCAGATACACGCCGGGCCCGGCTGTCTCATCGTTACCGGGGCACGGACCAGCCACCGGCTGATAGTCGTGTGTGGTACAGCGAAATCCCACGCGCCCCTGAAGATGTTCTGCCTGTATGTGTTCTGAGATGTTTACGGAGGGCAGCAGTTCCCGAAGTTGGTCCAGGTTTTCCTGATGTCCCTTGGGCGTTGGTTCGGGGTTATCGTCGCGCAGATCAAATGTGGCGCCGGTTATGGCACTGCCGTCATAAGCGGGGTTCAGATATTTGGTGCCACAAATGACCACGTCTGGAAGTTGGCAGTCGTCTGCGGGTATGCGCGTGACCTGTCCGCGAATGGGCTTGAGGCGCAGCGACTGGCCCTCAGGTACTGGAGCGAGGGCAGTGCTTTCATGGCCGGCAGCAACCACAACCTTTGCGGCTCTGAGAGATCTTCCGTCACTGGCCTGAATGACCCAGTGGTTGTCTGCCCACCTCAGCGTACCGGCCTTGAACCCGAAAATCGTGTGGATGAGTGGGTGCTCAATCAGCGTTTTGCACGCTCGGGCCGGTTGTAGCCACCCGGAACCCGGAAACCATAGCCCTTCGCGCTGGACCGGTATGCCGGCAATACGACTAGCTTCGGTGGGTGATACGGCACCCAGCAGGTTTTCGGGGTAGCTGCTGCGTTCCAGAAACCGCTTTTGGCGATCCTGCTCCTGGTCTGTGGCTGCAAGCTGCAGCAACCCGCTTGGGTGCCAGAACTCGCCCTGCCAGCGTTGGTAGAAGCGCTGACTGAAGCAAAGCGCGGTGGCTGAGAGCTCTGTCTGGTCGTTGTACTCGACACCGAGTTTTACGTACAGGGCCCCCTGGTCGTTACCGGAAGCTCCTGCTCCAGGGCCACTGGCCTGGTCGGCAAGCACCACCGGAACGCCCCGTTCCGCCAGGTTGCGGGCCAGAGCGGCACCGGCGATCCCGGCACCAATGATGACGATGGGGTCAGTTCCGACAGTGGGGGCAGAGACCTCTTCCGAGGTTGGCAGTCTGCCGGTCAGCATTTCCCGCTTGCGCCCGAAGCCGGGAACTTTCGCCATCTCGAAGCCTTCATCTGCCAGCGCACGACGAACCCTGCCGACCGAGGTGAAGGTGGCCAGGGTGGTGCCTGGTTGGCTGTGAGCCCGAATCTGATGAATGGCTTTTTCGAGCCACATGTCCGGGTTCAGCGACGGCGCAAACCCATCAAGGAACCAGGCGTCGGCCACGAATTCCAGTTCGTTCCAGGCGTCCAGTACATCGCCAAAACAGAGGGTAAGCCTGATAGCGCCGCCGCCAAGTACCAGGCGGTGCGTTCCTTTGATCAGCGGTGGGTAGTTCTCAATCAGCTCCCGAGCCAGGGGCTGCAGCCCCGGCCAGCTCTCCAGGGCCTTTTCCAGATCGGCCAGAGACAGGGGGTAACGTTCCACCGAGATGAAGTGAAGAATTGCGTGGTCTTTATCGTCAGGTCGTTGAGCCAGCCACTCGGCCCAGGTCGCCAGGAAGTTGAGCCCGGTTCCGAAGCCTGTCTCGGCGATCACAAAGTGGCTGTTCCTGTCGAGTTCGGCGAAGCGCCCGGGTAGTCCATTTCTTTCGATGAACACGTAACGGGTTTCGGCCAGACCGTCATCTCTGCTGAAGTAAACGTCGCCAAAGCGCGCTGATTCAGGCACTCCGTCTCGCCATATCAGCTCCGCCGGTTCCATTGCCGGCGGACGAAGGTCGTTAATCATGGGGCTTAGTTGTCTTTTGTGATTTCTTCGGCGGACTCGATGATGACCGGGCTCACCGGAACATCGGCCATTCCGCGCTGGTAGCCGGTCTGGACCCCTGCGATACGATCAATCACACCCATGCCATCGGTCACCTTGCCGAAAACCGCATAGCCCGGGCCCCGAACTCCGGCGTTCAGGAAATCATTATTGGCCACATTGATGAAAAACTGGCTGGTGGCAGAATCCGGCGCATTGGTTCGGGCCATGGCGATGGTGCCGCGAAGGTTGGGCAGGGTGCTGGTAGCTTCGTTCACGATGGGAGCTCGGGTCTGTTTACGCCCCAGGTTCTCATCGAATCCGCCGGCCTGAACCATGAAGCCGGGAATAACCCGGTGAAAGATGGTGCCATCGTAAAAACCGCTGTTTACGTAAGCCAGAAAGTTTTCCACGGTTTTGGGCGCAACATCGGGCCGAAGCTGAAGCACGAAAGAGCCCTCCGTCGTGACAAAACGGACCTCAGGAAGTGCCGGTTCCTCGTTTTGCGCCACGGCTGGTGAGGTGGTCAGCAGAGTGGCAACGAAGGCAAACAGGACAGACATCACAATCGGGACGAGTTTTACGGGATTTGTCATTTCAGGGCAGCTCTCTGTTACAGGTGGTGACCAGAATACTGAGATAATCCGGTTATTACGTAGTTTGTGCAGATCTTAACAGATCATTACGCCATTAAGGGCAAATCAGAACAGCACGCTCAGAGGTTGTGGGCTACGCTTCACTTGACTGTTGAATACCGGGCCGGGTTGTACGGTGATCACTGATACTGCAGGAGGAATCTGGTGAGAATCCGTCAGGGTTTTGAAGAGAAATCCCGGCTTGGCCGGTTGCTGATCAATCGTGGCTACCTGTCTGAAGGTCAGCTGGAAGAAGGGCTTCGTGCTCAGAGGGAAACCGGGCAGCGCCTCGGTGAGGTGTTAATTGCTGCCGGCTGGATCTCAGAGAGGGAACTCCACCGCGTACTCAAGCATCAGTCGCGTTACCGCAATGCAGCAGCTCTTGTTACCATGGTCACCTTGCCATTTCAGCCCTTGGTGTCACTGGCGTCCAGCAACACCAATGCAGCGCAGATAGGCGCCGGAGCGGGCGAACTCTACGAGCGGAGCGGACTCACCCCCCTCTCGGAAGAGGAAATGTCAGGGGTGTCTGCACAAAGCGGTATTGGCCTGATGGAGCGTCTGGAGGCCGTGTCTTCCATGCCCGCCAGCGCCCGGGACGATCTCTCAGGAGAATCTCCCGATGTCGATGTGGTGGAAGGGATCAGACTGGCGGCAAATGTATTCGTGCCGGTGCTCAGTTTTCTGGATTCAGACCTTACAATTACGGGTGTGCATTACCGGGACTCAGAGCCTCGCTACTCGCTACAGGAAGACGGAGGCCTGAGGCTGGCATTTCCGGAGCGTATCGAGGAAATCCGGATGGATAATATTCGCGTGATGGGCGGCCAGACTCCACCCATGGGCAATGTCAGCATTCGCGATATCCGCTTTCACCCGGATTCCCAGATGACCATCTATACGCGTTGAAAATCTTGCCCTGAAACGAAAAATGCCCGGAAGATCTCCGGGCATTTCGTTGTCTGTGAGCGATGGGCGTATCAGGCGCTGGCCAGAATGTTGGTGCTTGAGACGTTGGTCTGCTGGCCTTTGGCACCATAGAGCTTCTGCTGGGTGGAAGCACCTCGGAAGATGTCGGTAAGGCGTGACAGGCGCTTTTGCAGGTGGCCAAGAATTCGGCCGTTGTTCTGATTCACGGCCTGGCATTCGCGCAAACGGGTGTCGGCTTCTTTCCAGAGTTGGTACAGCTCATCCATACCAGCGGCGCGAATGAAGCGTGATGGCTCTCCGGCATTGGGCTTGTAGCCCATATTCACCAGCAGGTGAATCTTCTTTTTGGCGCGTTCGCGTATGCCCTCAAGAATCTGGTTTTTCCGGCTGGTCATTTCCTGGAGGGGTTGGATATCCGCAGAGGAGAGCACGGATTTTTCCTGGTGGAGTACTTCCGCCAGCGACTCAAGCTGGCGGATATCTTCCTGAAGAATCGCTTTCAACTGTTCATGTGCAGTCATGCTTTACTCACCCGAAAATGCTTTTATCCATCTCAAGCATTTTCTGGGCCAGTTTCTGGGCATCTACCTTGTAGGTGCCGTTCTCAAGAGCAGAACGAATCTGTTCGATGCGATCATCGTCCATTTCGGGGTAGTCCCCCAGCTTCTGCTCAAGTTGCTTCAGGTTTTTCGCCTGATTGCTCAGGTTCACGTTTTCGCCACGGGCAGCGGGGCTCTGGGCCTTGGCTTGCTCGCCTGTGGGCGCCTGTGACGTTTGATTGCCTGAGGCTTTGTCGGCCGTGGTGCGCGTGGTGTTGACCTGGCCGGGGCCAATTCCATTTAAGTCAACTGACATATCAATACCTGCTTGCCTGGGGCCACAAGAAAGTGGCGTATTCGGGTTTATATCTGCTTAACGGCAAATCCGCGCCATACTTTAGTTACAAAACGGAAAACATTTGCCGCTCTTGCTGTTTGCCGCCTTACATCGGAATTTCGACCCGCCCGGGGCCGACGGCACGAGCTTTGACTGTCCGGGACGAGCGGAGGTTTTCCACCAGTACCTGTTCTCCAACGCCCGCGCTCGCCAGTGCCTTACCGCGAGATGATACCGAGAATGAGCCTGAGCGCGCGGTGATAATAACATGGTCACCCCGCTCAATCGCGTTGGGAGCTTCAAGGAGATCCGGGGTCATTACCGTGCCGGCGTTCACCGGGCGGCGCATCATCATGCCTGAAACGGACTCTTTGCGGGTGAGTACGCCGCGACGACTGGCATTGATCTGCACCGAATTTACGGTGACCAGATCTGGTGTCAGGCGCTCTCCGCGCGCCAGGGGACGGGCTGCTATCAGGGCGGGGCCATGAACCTCGACGCTGGCGGTAACGTACATTCTCCAGGGTCGCTCACCACTGCAGGAAACCAGGACCGACGGGCTGGTGGTCTGTAGCGGATCGCCCGCAAACTCGGCGTTCAGCCCCTGGTTGCAGGCAGCAAGGGCGATGCGGCTGTCGATAGCGCCAACTTCGTAGCGGCTCGTGTAGCCATCGGCAGCAAGGGTTCTGGACCACTCTGCCAGGAACGTCTGGGCAGCGTCACGGATGGCTTCAGCACTGGTTCTCTCTGAAGACAGAGTGATTGGGCTCAGTGATAGACACAATGCAGCCAAAAAGATGATTCGCATACGCACCGGTTTGTCCTATGCTGTCTGTATCTTTGTGTATTGTCGAAATCCGCTAAGGATTCGGGTTTTCGGGCCGTTAACCGTTAACAGGTTTGCAGGCGTCAAAGATTTGTCTTGGACAGGCCTGAAAACACCTTACAAAGGTCAAAGCAATATTGATGCCGGTAAAGGCGCGCCAGGAGTAAAGCATCATGACAGGGGTACTCGACAGCGTTAATCAGCGAACGCAACTGGTCGGTAAGAACAGGCTGGAATTATTACTTTTTCGGCTCCGGGGGCAGCAGCTATACGGTATCAACGTCTTCAAGATTAAAGAGGTGCTGCAATGTCCCAAGTTATCCTCGATTCCCAACAGTAAAACGGTGGTGAGAGGCGTTTCTCATGTTCGGGGGGAGACCATTCCCATTATTGATCTGAGCATGGCGATAGGGCTCGCGGGCATACCGCAGGAGCAGTTAGCTACAAGCTTTGTGATCATTACGGAATACAATCGTAAAACGCAGGGTTTTCTCGTGGCTGGTGTCGAGAGAATCATGAATATGAATTGGGAGGATATTCTTCCGCCACCCAAGGGTGCGGGAAAGGATGTTTACCTGACTGCGGTGACGAAGATTGATGATAAGCTGGTAGAAATCATAGATGTAGAAAAGATTCTTGCAGAAGTTTCTCCGCTCAGGGAAGATGTTACGGAGGAGTTGGTTGCCAGGAGTGCCGAACGTGTGCCGGGCCACCTGCCTGTGCTGGTGGTGGATGACTCTTCGGTGGCTCGTCGGCAGATCGAGCGTTGCCTGACCGCTATAGGAATGGAAGTGGTTACCAAAAACGATGGCAAGCAAGCACTGCAGTATCTCAAAGAGATAACTCAGGATGGATCGCGCGCAAATGATCACCTGTCTCTGATTATCTCTGATGTTGAGATGCCGGAAATGGACGGCTACACCCTCGTTACCAGAATCAAAGAAGATGCGGCTCTGAAAGAAATGTATGTAATGCTGCACACCTCGCTGAGCGGTGTCTTCAACCGGGCGATGGTGCAGAAAGTGGGCGCAGACGATTTCATGGCGAAATTCAGCCCGGATGAGCTGGCCGAGCGAGTAATGGAAATTATTGATCAGCACTGATGCTCGGCTGATGGTTTCACCCACGAAGAGATCCAATGAAAGCGGACATAACGCCCCAGGAATACGAAGCCTTTAAAAAGTTCCTGCAGGATGCGTGCGGCATCCTGCTGGGTGATAACAAACAGTATCTTGTAAAGAGCAGGCTTCGGCGCATTCTCGAAGAAAACAGCCTGAATTCCCTTGGAGAGCTTCTGGAACGATTAAAGAGGCCTGGAAGGGCAGGCTTGCGCGAGGTGGTCATCGACGCGATGACGACCAACGAGACACTTTGGTTCAGGGACAACCATCCGTTCCGGATTCTGCAGGAAAAGCTCTTGCCAGAGTTTGCCGAGCGCAGTTCACTCCAGCCGTTAAGAATCTGGTCTTCCGCCTGTTCTACTGGCCAGGAGCCATACTCCGTAGCCATGGTAATTGACGAATTCCGCCGTACCCGGCCGGGTAAGCTGCGGGATGTAAAAATCACGGCAACGGACATTTCCAAAAGCGTGCTGGAGGTTGCCCGGAGAGGCGAGTATGAAATGATCGCCATCGGCCGCGGGCTGTCGCCGGAGCGTCAAAAGCACTTTTTTACCCCCTCGGCCAACGGTGGTTGGCAGATTCGACCGCAAATCAAGTCCATGGTGGAATTCAAGGAATTGAACCTGCTGGATCGATACATGCTTGGCAAGTTCGACATCATCATGTGCCGGAATGTGCTGATCTATTTCTCAGCGGAACTGAAAAAGGACATTCTTACCCGGCTGCATGGTGCTCTGAACCCCGGAGGCTATCTGATTCTTGGTGCTTCTGAGTCTTTGAACGGGCTTCCCAATCTCTACGAAATGGTCCAGTGTCACCCTGGCATCATCTATCGCAAAAAATAGCCGGGAACTGTTCAATGCGGAGTAGGGGACCGATGTGGAGAATCTGAACCTCCGACATCTCTATTATTTCTGGGTTATTAGCCGCGAAGGCTCTATTGCCCGAGCCAGCGAGGTGCTCGACCTGGCACCCCAGACCCTCAGTGGCCAGCTTGCGACCTTTGAAGGCGCGGTGGGTGGCCGGTTATTCAGCCGCGAGCGCCGGCAACTGGTGCTCACAGAACTCGGCCATATGGTTCGCAGTTATGCCGATGAGATCTTCGAGCTAACCGGTCAGTTGTCTGAAACCCTGAGGGCGGGACCTGAACACAGGCCGCTTTCCTTGTCTGCGGGCATGTCGGCGTCTATCCACAAACTGATCGCCTATTACCTCCTTCACCCGGCGATGAAGCTGAACCGGCCCGTGCAACTGGAATGCCGGACCGGCCGGACGGAAGATCTTCTTCTCAGCCTCAAGCGGAAGGAGCTCGACGTTGTACTGACCGATAGAATGCCCCAGGCAGAATCTCCTGAACGTTTCGCGGTTCATCCGCTATCCCGGTCTACCATCAGTCTCTTTGCTGCACCCGAACTGGCGGAGCAGCTCAAAACCGGCTTTCCTCACTCGCTCAATCACCAGCCGTTACTGGCGAACGCTACCGATGCGCCGTATTTCGAGAAACTGATGCACTGGTTCAATCTCAATAATGTCCGAATGAACCTGGTTGCCCGAGTCGATGACAGCGCCCTTATCAAGGTGTTTGGTCGGGAGGGACTTGGTGTGTTCGCGGCGCCTACGATGATTCAGGATGAAGTGTGCCGTCAGTATCAGGTGGCTCTGATTGCTTCGCTCGATGAGGTGACGGATCAGCTGTTTGCGGTCTCCCGAAGCCGAAAGCTGGCCCATGAGGGGGTGAGGGCAATCTGCGAGGCTCGCCAGGGGATCTTTGAGCGCTAGACTTCACTCTGTTAAAACATCGAAAAATACGATGTTTTTTGCTTAATAAAACTTATTTTATCGAATTCTGCAGTGCTCCATTATGGAGTCGTATTCCGCAGTATCCAGAGGAGCGCAGCTATGAAAACGATTCACAAGTTCAGACTTGAGCCTGGTAAAGAGCCTACCACCCTGACCTTGAGAGAGGGTTATGAAGTGGTGCGCTGCGAGTATCTGGTGCCGCACAAAGCGGTCTTCCTTTGGGTACAGCAGCCTTTGAATGTAACCACGCCTACTGTGGAACGGCAGTTCCGGGTGGCAATGTCGGGTGAGCCGGTTCCCGATCGGTTCCAGTACATTGATACCGCGCTTGACCCGTTCGGCCCTGAGGCCTATCACGTCTTCGCGGTGCCGGCAGGTGAATTACACCTCACTGGTAATGGCCACGAGCGGGCCGGCGATGAAATGCTGGGTGGCGCTGGGTGGCAAGGGCGTTACGCGTCCTGAATATGATCGCTAGCAAGCAGCGTTGCACGCGCTCTTGGGCCCCATCTGGGGCCCTTTTTACGTTTCAGGGGAGTGGTTTACCGGTAAGTGGCCGGTTTTTACCCAGATGACCGTCTCCTGTTCAACAAACGGATGATGTTCGCTCATATGCGGGCTGCGAATCCAGCTTCCTGCGGGATACCGGCCGTGTTCATCACAGAATTCGCCCGACAGCACAAAGATCTCTTCTCCACCAAAGTGACGATGCGGCTGAAAGGTTTCGTTTGGCGGCCACTTCACCAGGGCAACGTGTTCATGCTCGAATTCGTGCAAAGGCATAACCTGTAAGCCGCCAATGCCGGGTAGCCAGTGGCCGGCATTGGTATCGATTCTGACCGTCGCGGTATCTCTCGGGTCGAACTGATGGAGTTTGACCAGCAGGGTGCAGCCCTCTTCACTGAACGGTGCGTGACTGCTGCCTGGAGGGTTCCGGATGTAGGTGCCGGCCGGATAGTGGCCGGTCTCGTCGGAAAAAACGCCTTCAAGCACCAGAATCTCTTCGCCCAGAGGGTGTTCGTGGGTAGAGAAGGAGGAACCGGGCTTATAGCGCACAACGCTGGTGGCGTGGCCCCGCTCCGCTTCCTCTCGGGCCAGTGGTTTGCGCTCAACGCCAGCGGCGGGGCTGGGCACCCAGTGCTGTTCGTGGGTGCGAATAACAACGCGCTGGGAAAAGTCCATGTTGAGCATAATGTATCTACCTTCTGTCATTCACTTTATCAGGGCCTGAATGTCCCGGAAGTGTGGATGCTTGCAGTGAACCATCCACTCGAAGGCCACCATTTCCGTGGTAACAATGCGGGCGCCGCTCTGGTGCAGTCGATCCAGGGCAACGTCCCGGTCAAGTTCGCTACGGGACCCGGTGGCATCTGCCACCACCCACACCTTATAGCCTGCATCCAGGAGGCTCAGGGCGGTCTGCAGCATACATACGTGGGTTTCGCAGCCCCCGATGACAATGTGTTGCCGGCCTTCGGGCAATTCGTCGATGAGTCCGTCCGGGCAGGCGTCGAAATGGGTTTTCTCCAGAGTTTTGTTGCACAGCTCCTTAACGCCTTCCAGATTCGGCCCAAGTTTTTCAGGTATCTGCTCAGTTGCAATTGCAGGTACGCCAAGCAGTCCCGCAATAGTTGCCAGTATAATGCAACGCTCAGCAACCGCGTCGCCCTCGCTGATGGCGGGCATCAGCCGTTCCTGAACGTCAATGAGTAACAGGGTGGATTGGTCGGCTTTCATCAGCATGGTCATTCTCCTGAACGTGTTGAGCGGGTTTCCTGAAAGGATACGCCATGGACCCCGGGTTTGTTATGCCCGAGGCCGTCGTAAGGTTCTTCTGAAAAAAAATTTTTGATGAATTCAAAACATGGAGTTGCCAAACGCCGTCAAAACCATTAAAGTTTGCGCCCTCAAATGAGCGACGACATCGCTGATTTGAAACAGTTTATTGGAGAGGTGGCCGAGTGGCTGAAGGCGCACGCCTGGAAAGTGTGTATACGTTAATAGCGTATCGAGGGTTCGAATCCCTCCCTCTCCGCCAATACAAAACCCCAGCAGAAATGCTGGGGTTTTTTATTGGCCGATTGGGTGGGTAGAAGAACCCTCGCAGGTTCGACCGAAGGCTGCGCAGCAGCCGCAGGAACGTCGGAGCAAAGCGACGACGGCCCCGAAGGGGTGAGGGCCGCAGGCCCGAATAATCCCTCCTATTCTTAGGCAACTCCTATCGACTGCAGCACAAACACCCCGGTAGTTACGGTCACACTCGCCAGCAATGTCGTCAGTGCAATAATGTTCGCGGCCATGCGATCGTTGCCGCCAAGGGCCCTCACCATCACGAAGCTGGCCGCTGCCGTTGGGCTGGCGAAGAACAGGAACATGAGCCCGAGCTCCCGCCCTTCAAAGCCAACCAGCCAGGCAGCAAGAGTGCACAGTGCCGGCAAAGATACCATCTTCCAGATGGATGAACCCACGGCCGGGCCGCTGTCGCTGCGTATGGATTTCAGTGAGACCGTTGCGCCGATACAGAGCAGGGCGAGAGGCAGCGTTAGCGAAGCAAAGTAGTCGCCGCTGGTCATTACCCATCCGGGAAGCCTGATTTCAAGGGCTGCGAAAGGAATGGCCAGCACTACGCCGATGATCAGTGGGTTTCTGGCAATGTCTCGCAGGGTGTTGGTCAGGCTCATGGTTTTACCGGGCTGATACGCCAGCAACACGATCACCGATAACGAGTTGTAGACCACAATCACCAGAGCCAGGAGCAGGCCCCCGGCTGAGAGCCCATAGTCGCCGTAAAGGTTGGCTGCCAACGCCAGACCAACGATGCCACAATTGCCCCGAAACGCGCCCTGGACATAAACCCCGCGATCCTCTTGCCGGACCCGCTTTGTTGCCCAGAACCAGACAAGGGCAAAACTGGCCAGGGTCGCCAGGAAGTAAAAGATCAGCATGCTGATGCTGAGGGTGGTATCCAGGTCGGCTCTGATAATGCTCAGGAAAACCAGGGTGGGGAGCGTGGCCTTGAAAACCAGAGCAGAGGCGGTGGCGATGAAGCCCTGGTCAATCCAGCCAATGCGCCGAAGACCGATGCCGATAAAAACCATGGCGAATACCGGCAGCGTAGTCTCCAGCGTGTACAGAAAGGTATCAAGAAGACTGCTCAATGTGTAGTCCTGAAGTCAGCGAATTCCTGAGTGGCGGGCAGTTCCTGGGTTGCAACCTCATCGACCACCGCGCGTTCCGGGCCTTCGTGACACCATTCATGCAGTGCCTTGAGCTGGAGTGGCTCGCCCTCTGCCATGATTTCGACCCTGCCGTCCGGTAAATTTCGTACCCAGCCTGTGAGGCCCAGTTCCCGGGCTTTCTGTTCGGTGGATGCCCGGTAGTAAACGCCCTGTACTTTGCCGCTTACCAGCAAGTGCCAGCGATTGATGGTCATCGTGTTCCTCCTTGCGTTGATTGCAAGCAAAAAGGCCTCCGCAAGGGAGGCCTGTGACACCGAATTATAACGTCTGTCAGTCGAATGTTCTCGACCGCACGGTGTCTGGTTTAAGGAAAGGCTTGTCTCCGGTGTTGTCGTGGTCACCCAGTAACTTGCCATCGGATTCCCGAACCTGACCATACATGGAATGTTTGTGGAAGGTAGGCCCGAATTTTTCAGCGGTTTCCTTCACATCGCCCGTGTAGCGCGGATCTTGTGGTCGCTCCTGGCTGTCCATGTAGAAGGCGATATCCCAGGCTTCCTGATCGGTCAGGGAGTTGGGCTGCCCCAATGGCATGTTGTTCTTGATAAAGCCAGCTGCGGTATGCAGGCGCACAATACCAGCCCCCCAGTTGTTGGACATATCTCCCCAGGGGGCCGGGAATACTGTGTGGCCGTCGATACGCAGGCCTGTCCCATCTTCAGCGTGGCACACCGCGCAGTTTTCCTGATATAGCTTTTCACCGTTGGTGTAGCTCAGTTCAGCCGGCCGCTCGGGCGCCGGGAAACCGCGGCCGTAGATGGGCTGTTTGGGGTACATCTCCACACCTGTCGCCAACCACTGATGGTAGGCAGACAGTGCCAGCATATCGTCACTGCCGTACTCCAGCGGCTTGCCGTTCATGGAATAGGTGAAGCAGCCCGCAATCCGTTCCTCCAGATTGTTTACATGGCCGTTCTTGCCGCGATAGCCGGGCAGGGTGACGGCAGCCGGCCAGATAGGCGCGCTGAAAGGCATCCGGCCTTCGCCCAGATGGCAGCTGGAACAGTTCATGTTGTTGAACACGTTCTTGCCACGCAGTTGCTGGGTGTTGGTGAACAGGTCGTAGCCCCTGCGGATAACCTTTTTCAGTTCCGGATGGATGTCGGCTTCCTCCAGGTCTGCCATGGACGGCGGAATGTGCACCAGCTGGTTTTCGTTCGGGGCAGCAAAGCCCATGGCGGTGAGCTGATCGATGTAGGCCTGGGTTCTGTCGTCATTGGCCGCAGCGGTTACCGGAAGTATTACGCAGCCGGAGAGGGCGACGGTTAGCAGTGTGCGCATCATGATCTTTGTCCCTCAGTTGCTGGCGGTGTTCTGGTTGGCAAGCCAGACGGCGACCGCGTGAATGTCGGTATCGCTCATGCGGCGTGCAATGGAGCCCATAAGATCCTGGGGATCGTTCTTGCGGGTCCCTTCCTTCCAGGCTTTCAGTTGTGCCTCGATGTAACCCGCGTGCTGGCCTGCAATGCCGGGAAATACGTCGCCAGCACCCTGGTTCCCGGGGCCGTGGCAGCTTTTGCAGGAAACAACGTATTGGGACCAGTCGCCACGCTGAGCCAATTGTTCGCCCCTGGTCAGAAGTGCTTCATCGGCTTTTTGGCCGCCTTCACCAGCGGTGGGTTCAAGCTGGCTGTAGTAGGCCGCAACGTCGGCAATCTTTTGATCGTCCAGCATGTTGACGAAAGGCATCATGGTGGGGCTGGTCCGGGAGCCATCTTTGATGTCATGCAACTGTTTGGCCAGATAGGTGGCATTCAGCCCGGCCAGCCTGGGCCAGGATTCTCCACCTTCGATGTGTTTGCCGCTGCCATCGGCCTGGTGGCACGCTACGCAGAGGTTGGCGACCTCCTTGCCGTTTTGTGGGTCGCCAGATAACGCAGCAGATGCAATACCTGCCGTGGTGGCCAGCCCGATTGCGGCCAGTATCACTGGGAGTTTGCTCACGGTCGATTGTCTCTCTCTTGTTCTGAATAAGTACGCTTTAGCACTGATGGTTATGTGCTTATAGCCGTAGTGTGGCCTCAATTCTTGCTTGACGAAGGTCAATAATGCAAGGGAACCCCTCCGAAAGGCGAAGATGGAGATGCACATTTCGGGATTTTCGTTTACTGTCCTATTCAAAGAATGGCATCAAAGAGCCATCCTGCAAACGAATGAACAGGGACAACTATGGCGACCGTCAATCCATCTCAGGAAGAGTTACAGAAGATTCTTGATGAAATCCCCAAAGATCAGCCTGTTGTGATGCTGAATCTGCTTCGGTTCAGGGACAAGGCTGCATACAAGGATGACAGCGAAGACTGTTCCGGAAGGGATGCTTACAAGCGTTATATGACAGAGGCTGCCCGCAGTGTCTCGGAAGTTGGTGCCGAGGTGATCTGGTCTGGCCGTTCCGTCGGTTCGCTGATTGCGCCGCCGGATGAATCCTGGGATCAGGTGCTGCTGGTCCGCTACCCCTCCATTAACGCGTTTCTGGCGATGATTGAAAGCCCGGAATACAAGGGCGTGGTGAAGCACCGCACGGCCGCGCTGGAAGATTCCCGGCTGGTGGCCAATGTTGAGGGCACCCCCTGATTTTCGGGTGCCTTACAGAATGCCTGATTGCTGAATGGCCATGTAGGCTGCAGTGCCGGCCGCGATAGAAAGCAGCGCGTTTCTGCGCCACAGGTGAACGGCAACCACCAGTAATGCGGGTATCAGCGCATCTGCGCCAGGTGCCTGTGCCTGCCAGTCCGCAGACCTCTGCAAAAATACTGTGGCCAGTAATGCCATCACGGCTGCGGGCAGGAAGCGCCCGATGTGTTTGACCAGAGGGTGTTCCGTGTGCTTTTCAAAGAACAGGAAAGGCACCACCCGGGTCGCAAATGTGGCCAGGGCGGAGATGGCAATAAACGCCGCCAGGTAGCTACTTTCACCCACGATTTGCGTCTCCTGCCATGGTGTCTGTTCGATACTTCCGGTAGTGCAGAAGAAGCACTGCAGTAACCAGTACAATGCCTGCTATCAGTTGATGGGTTGCCGGCACCAGCATCATGGCAAACGCAGCTGCCGCCGCCCCCGCCCACACCGGAAACGAATCCCCCAATGCTTTCAATTGTTCGATGGTGAGCACAATAAACAGCGCCACGAGTGCAAACTCAATGCCGGTACTGTTGAAGGCGACAGTCTTGCCGAGTACCGCACCCAAGGTGCATCCGACAATCCAGTAGCCCTGGTTCATGGCCGTGATCCGGAAGTCCACATGCTGTTCCTGTTCGCGATTGGCCGAACGGGGGCGGCTGGTGAGCAGGGAATAGGTTTCATCGGTCAAACCGAAAATCAGATACGCCTTACGCCAGCCGGCGCCACGGAATTGTCCCAGCAGCGACAACCCATAGAAGAGATGTCGAGCGTTCAGTACGAACATGGCAACGGCCACCTCAACCAGTCCGGCGTTGGCAGCCAGCAGGCTGACCGCCAGAATCTGGCCGGCACCGGCGTAGATAACCAGGCCCATCAGGGGGGCAATCCACCAGGGATAATCCAGTTGCGTGGTAAACAGCACACCAAAGGCCATACCAAGGGGGATGTAGCCAAATAAAATCGGCAGAGTGAGTTTGAAAGCGTGGTGATTCATTAGCATCCGAACGGAAATAAAAGAGCGATGATAGTGATTTAGCAGTTATTTTTGAAGATCGCCAAACGTAGTATCGAAAAAATGACGCAAGCAAATACATAAAAGTGTCATAAAACGGGCATACCCTCCGACCGGGTACACCTGATCGGAGTTTTTATGCTGACCACTGTTCGCGCCAGAATCCTGGCGTTTGCGTTGCTGTCGGTGGCTGCTGTTGCCGGCCTCACGTTCATTGCCTGGATGATCATAGCGAAAGCCGAGCATACCTCGCAGGCACTGGTTGGAGAGAGTCTCGAGCAATCCTGGATGCTGGTTGATCTGGAGCAGGACCATCGACTGCTGCAGGATCTGGCTTACAAGATCAAGGCACAGCTTTTACTGTGGGACGAAATCGATCCTTTGTTCACCGAGTTGGAGCGCTCAATTCCCCGGCACTGGCAGAGGATTCAGGAGAATTCCGGGTTAGGCACCTGGTCACGGGACAATCGCGAGCAATATGACCGGGTCGTGGCGCTGATGGCGGACATGAAACAGGGAATAGGCCAGCGCAGCTACTATGAAGTGGGAAAAATCGTCGATTTTCAACTGTTCCAAGCGTTGGAGCCCATGCTGACGGCGATAACTGAGCGCCAGAGAGCCAGTCGCGATGGCGTTACTGCGAGCGCATCGGAACTGTTGCATTATCTGGCAGACCAGCAGAGGTTCCTGCTTGGTGGCGCCCTGGTCTTTCTTGCGTTGGTCGCGGCGATGACGCTCTGGCTACGGACTTCGGTGATCCTTCGCTTGCAGGCCATGGCCCGGGATGTGTCGGCCATGGAGCAGAACGCTGATCTAACCAAGATCCTCGCGGTAAAAGGTCGTGACGAGGTTGCCGGCGTGGCCGGAGCTATTGAACAACTGGTCCGGCGCTTTGAGGTGTTTGTTGAGGATGTTCGGTCAGCGGCTTCAGGCCTTGATGCACGCTCTGCCAGCCTGGATAACGGAGCGGAAGCACTGCAGCAAACCTCCGAAAGCACTCGTCGCCAGATTTCCGATGTGGCTCAGTCTATGGCTTCCATCGCGGATCAGGCGTCACAGATCGAACAGGCCACCGAGCACTCTGCAGCAACGGTGATGCATGCAGTCAATGCCAACAGCGAAGTCCGTGAGGGGCTGGCTAACAGTGAGAAAGGCGCTGACCACACGGTTGAGGTGATTGGACGGGTTTCTGAGTCGATCACCGCGTTGATAGACGCAACCGGAAAAATCGAGCAAGTCACCGGCGTGATCGCCGATATTGCCGAGCAGACCAACCTTCTGGCCCTGAATGCGGCGATTGAAGCAGCCAGGGCGGGCGAACACGGCCGGGGATTTGCCGTGGTGGCAGACGAGGTACGCACGCTTTCGCGTCGGACCTCGGAATCCACCGCCAATATTCGCCAGTGGGTGCAGGACCTTGTCGTGGGTGCAAACAACGCAGACTCACTGTTGGAAGATATGGCGGGCGCTGGCGAAATGAATCGCGCTAATCTGCATGCCCTGAGAGCGCACCTGGAAGGTCTGGCGGCTCAGTTTCATGAGCTGCAGCGTCAGAGTGAGAGTGTGCAGGGTGCGGTTGCCTTGCAGCGGGATGAAATCGCGAGAGTGGGGCGTCGTGCGGAGGCTCTCGGTGAGAGTGCTGAGACCCTGACTCTGAATGTGGAGGATACCCGCCTTGTCAGTGAAGCGCTTAGGCAGGAATCGGTGGGCATGAAGCAGCTCATTGCCCGTTTCCGCACCCGCTCTCCAGAAACGTGATGATGTGTCTTCATCTGCGGGGGTTCTTGTCTGGCTCATAAAACCGTAACATACAGCGACTGACTGGAGGTTCTATGAGTAACGATGCAGTGCAGCCTTCCGATCCGGACCCGCGAGAAGAAAAATTTGTAGTAGACACGGGTTTGCTTACGGCTGATCAGCTCGAGGGCCTGGCCGAGGAATACTGCACCCGTTATCACGGGTTGAATGACACCGAAAGTCCTCTGGCAGAGCGGGAGCGCGTACTTGAAGCTGTGCGTAGGGGAGAACTGGTGGTCTGGTTCGATCCGGTTGAGAACACTGCCGGCCTGGGTTCCCCTTCCGGCAATGGTCTGTGATCAAGGTGCCCATTCTGGCAATTTTTTTCATGCCGCCTACCGGCTGACGCTGCTAACCGTTACAATCGGCCTGTTTCCTCATACCTGACGGCGAGGTGAGTTTTGATCAGGGTATTGGTTGTTGATGACCACGAGCTCGTACGCTCGGGTATCACTCGCATGCTGGCTGACAATCCCGATATAGACGTCATTGGCCAGGCTTCGTCCGGCGAAGAGGCGATTGACTGTGTGCGTGAAAACCGTCCGGATATTGTCCTGATGGATATTCGCATGCCCGGTATTGGCGGCCTGGAGGCGACCCGGCGCATTCTTCGTATTGATGATTCCATTCGCGTTATCGTGGTTACCGCCTGTGCTGACGACCCCTATCCGGCCCGTGTGATGCAGAGCGGCGCCACCGCGTATGTCACCAAAGGCGCTGACATTCAGGAAATGGTGCGGGCCATTCGTAAAGCCCATTCCGGCCAGCGCTACATCAGCCCCGAAATTGCCCAGAAAATGGCACTGAAACAGCTCGGGGGTGAGCGGGATGAAGACGGCGAGCTGTCGTTGTTCGAGCGCCTGTCTGAGCGCGAAATGCAGATTGCCATGATGGTGGTGGATTGCCAGAAGGTTCAGGATATCTCCGACAAGCTGTGCCTGAGCCCGAAAACCGTAAACAGTTACCGTTACCGGATTTTCGAAAAGCTGGAGATTTCCAGTGATGTGGAACTGGCACTGATGGCAGTAAGGCTTGGATTGCTGGATGCCGACAAGGTCTGATCCCGAGCAATCTCCCGGGAAGTTCGACAGCCAGAATTTCCTGAAACAACTGACAGAACGCCCCGGTGTCTATCGTATGTATGACGATACCGGTGGCATCCTCTACGTGGGTAAAGCCCGCAACCTTCGCAAGCGCGTCAGCAGTTATTTCCGTAAATCAGGCCTGGCCCCTAAAACCGAAGCCCTGGTGGGCAAGATTGCGGCCATTGAAGTCACTATTACCGGCAGTGAAACAGAAGCGTTGCTGCTGGAACAGAATCTGATCAAATCGCTGCGGCCACCCTACAATATTCTGTTGAGGGACGATAAGTCCTATCCCTATATCTATCTCTCCTCGCATTCGGATTATCCCTCGCTGACCTTTCGGCGGGGCCGCACCAAAAAGGGTGGTGGCACCTGGTTCGGGCCCTTTCCAAGCTCGGGAGCGGTCAAGGAAAGTCTTAATATTCTACAAAAGGTTTTTCGCATAAGATCCTGTAGTGAAAGCTATTTTAGAAACAGAACCCGGCCATGCCTGCAGTACCAGATCAACCGCTGCACGGCGCCGTGCGTCGGCTTTATCAGCCCTGAGGAATACCAGGAGGATATCCGGCACGCCAGCATGTTTCTGGAGGGCAAGAACCCGGCGATTATTCAGGACCTGATGCAGTCCATGGAGGATGCATCACGGGCCCTGGAGTTTGAGAAAGCCGCGGCGTACAGAGATCAGATCAACAATCTTCGCCATGTTCAGGAACAGCAATCCGTAGACGGTGAGGGAGGGGATGCAGATGTCATCGCCATTGCCCAGGATGCCGGTGTGGTCTGCATCGTTGTGATTATTGTTCGTGGCGGGCGGGTGCTGGGCACCAAGGATTATTTTCCTCGCTATTCCCTGGAACAGACCGAAGGCGAATTGCTGGCCTCGTTTCTGGGCCAGTACTATTTCGGTGGCGACACCCGGCGGGAGATTCCGCGCGACATCCTGGTGCCGGTGGCGGTAGACGGGCAGGAATTGTTATCGCAGGCCCTGTCGGAAGCCGCTCGACGGGAAACCCGCATCCGCGGCAATGTGCGGGGCGAACGCCGGCGTTGGCTGGAGCTGGCGATGACCAATGCCCGGCAAACCCTGCTGACACACCTCGCCAGCAAAGAAACCGTGTATCGTCGATTGCTGGCCCTGCGCGACCTGCTGGAGCTGACGGAAACACCTTCCCGTATGGAATGCTTCGATATCAGCCACAGTCATGGGGAAAATACCGTCGCATCCTGTGTGGTTTTCGACGAGAATGGGCCACTGAAAAGCGATTACCGGTTGTATAACATCCAGGACATAACCGCCGGCGATGACTATGCCGCCATGCGACAGGTGCTCACCCGGCGTTATCGGCGGATGGTGAACGGCGAAGGCAAGCGGCCAGATCTGGTGTTTATCGACGGTGGTAAGGGCCAGTTGAATATTGCTCGTGAAGTGTTTGAAGAGCTAGGAATTTCCGATATCCCCCTGATTGGTGTCGCCAAGGGTGTGACCCGGCGCGCAGGGATGGAGCAGCTGATTGACGCCTTAACAGGGGCCGTATTCCGAGTACCGGCGGATTCTCCGGCGCTGCACCTGATACAGCATATTCGGGATGAATCCCACCGCTTTGCCATATCCGGACACCGGGCCGGGCGCGATAAAAAGCGGCGCCAGTCGACCCTGGAAGGTATCGAAGGGGTTGGGCCGAAGCGCCGGCGCGAACTGATTCGCTATTTCGGTGGCATCCAGGAACTCAGAAAAGCCAGTGTTGATGAAATGGCCAAAGTGCAGGGCATCAGCAAATCTTTGGCAGAGACCATTTACGCAGCATTGCATGACCAATAGGAACACCATGAATTTACCGAACATACTGACCATGTCCCGTATCGTGATGATTCCGGTATTCGTGGTGATCTTTTACCTGCCCATGCAATGGAGTTACCTGGTCAGCGCCATCATATTTGCTCTGGCAGGCCTGACGGACTGGCTGGACGGGTACCTGGCCCGCAAATTGAACCAGAGCACGCCTTTCGGCGCTTTCCTGGATCCGGTGGCCGATAAACTCATGGTGGCAGTGGCGCTGGCCGTCTTGATCGAAGAGTATTCGGCGGTATTACTGACTATTCCCGCCACCGTGATTATCGGTCGCGAGATTGTGATCTCGGCGTTGCGTGAATGGATGGCCGAAATGGGCAGTCGCGCCAGTGTTGCTGTGTCTTATATCGGCAAGATCAAGACCACCGCTCAGATGGCGGCCATTGTCGGGTTGCTGGCGTTTCCGCCGGGTAATTTCTGGGCTTATGTGGCCATCGGTCTGCTATACATCGCAGCAGTGCTGACCCTGTGGTCCATGATTCTTTACCTTCGTGCCGCCTGGGCTGACTTGTTTCCGAAAGAGGCAGGTTAATTGGCCGGAGGTTCCTGGGCCATACACTGGTGTGCCCAGGTGACGGTGGTCACGGATGAATGTGCGCTGGCATTACTGAAGGCCTCCATCAACTCCCCCAGCGCGGTGCTTTGTGCGTTCGCCCTGGCTTCATAACTCCTCACACACAAGCTCCGTCTGGTGCGATTATCCATGAGTTGCTGATGCTGCCTGATCACCACCCGTGTGCCAGTTTCATCATTCTCAGCATGAAATCCGGTCAGCTCGGAGACCAGGGTTAACTGCGACGTTGCCGGGCTGGTGTCGGTCATCACATTTGCGAACGCGCCGCTTGCCCGGAGAGTCTCCAGCAGGTGATCGCGAACGACCACGGGAATACTCTCTCGCCATCGGGCGCCTGCCAGGGCCCGGTATTCGTAAGCTGACGGTTTGATCAGAATACGAGTGCTGTCCAGTGGGTCAGATGCCAGTGGCGTATCCACCCGAAGGCTGGCGGGCAGCGCCTGATCAAATGCTGGCAAGTCGTTCGCTGGTGCCAGCTCCATCAAACGTGGGGATTCGGGTACCGGGAATACCGTGCAGCCGGCCAGAATCAGGCTCAAGGCAAGAGCGAATACTACTTTCATTGTTCGTACTCCTTGATGCCGGCGCCGCCCCACAAGGTTCCGGTGGGGTCCTGTTCCAGCCTGCGCGTAAACGAGTTCAGATTGCGCAAGGTGCTGCGCAGTTCCCGCAGTGCCGGGGTAATTTCTCCCAGACCCTGAAGGCCGGCGTCCAGCGCCAGTTCATTATCGCTGGTCAGGGTGTCCAGCCGGTCCAGAGTAGGCTGAAGGGTAGTCAGCGCCCTGGACATGGCCAGGAGAACCGGTTCTACCCGCTCATCCAGTACCTCTCGGGACCTGTCTGCTGCGGCAGACACCTTGATAGCAGCTTCTTCGGCGCGTATTCCGGCCGCGTCGAACCGGGCCATCAGCGCTTCCAGCTCGTCCCGGCTGGCCAACAGGGATTCACTGGCCTGGCGGGTGTTTTCAAGAATTTCGGTAATGTTGCTCAGGTTGTTCTCGGACATCAGCTGGTTGGCACTCTCCAGCAACTGTTCGGCTTTACCGAGCATGGCTTCGCCGTTGGTCAGCAGGTTACTGAAGGCGGAAGGCTCGGCGGCAATCAGCGGTGGGTTGTCTTTGTGGCCTTCGAGAATGGGGCTGTCTGTTGTGCCTCCGGTAAACTGTATGCTCATGCTACCAGTAATGTTCGCCAGCACCAGGCCTGCGCGGGTATTCTCCCGTACCGGAATGTCCTGGTTCACCCGCACCAGTACCCGCACATGGGCAGGGTTGTCCGGCGCCAGGGTAAGATCAAGCACGTCGCCCACCGGAACGCCGGTGTAGAGTACCGGGTTACCCTTGGCCAGCCCGCCAACGGGGTGGTCAAACCCGATTCGGTAATAAGCCCAGTTGGTGTCGGTAGACGATTTGCCCAGCCACAAGGCAAACAGCAAGGCAGCGCTGACTGCCGCGAGGGTAAAGAATCCGATGATAACGTGATGGGCCTTTGGCTCCATTAACCGGGCTCCTGTTCGGTTAGCCTGTGGTGGGCGGTAATCGCCGCGCGGCCACGGGGGCCATGGAAGTAATCCTGGATCCAGCGGTCGTCGGTTTGTGCCACCTTTTCCAGGGTATCGGCAACCAGTACCTTGCGTTGAGACAGAACCGCGACACGGTCGCAGGTGGTGTACAGGGTATCCAGATCGTGGGTAACAAGAAACACCGTCAGGCCCAGTGCGTTGCGAAGGGTCACAATCAGTTCGTCAAAGGCGGCCGCGCCAATCGGGTCCAGACCGGCGGTTGGCTCGTCCAGAAACAGGATTTCCGGGTCCAGCGCCAGTGCCCTGGCCAGTGCCGCCCGCTTGACCATACCGCCGGAGAGTTCGGCCGGGTACTTCGTGGCGGCCTCTGGTGGCAGGCCGGTCAAGGCCAGTTTCATACGGGCAAGTTCTTCCGCCTCGGCCCGCGACAGCCGGGCATGTTCAATCAGCGGCAGCGCGATGTTCTGCTCAAGGTTCAGCGAGGTGAACAAGGCGCCGCCCTGAAACAGAACCCCGAAACGCTGCTCATTGCGGGAGCGCTCCGTGGCGGATAGTTCCGTAAGATCTTCACCGAACACGGTGATATGTCCGCCGGATGGCGGGTTCAGGCCAACAATGCTGCGCAACAGAACGGATTTGCCGGTGCCGGAGCCGCCGACCACCCCAAGAATCTCCCTGGGGTACAGATCAAGATCGAGTTTCTCATGAACGATGTGGCTGCCGAACCGGTTGTCGAGTGCGCGTACCTGTATGACCGGATGATCTGCCATGCCTTACCAACCCATTTCCATGAAAAACAGCGCTGCCACGGAATCCAGCAGTATCACCATAAAGATAGACTGCACCACGCTGGAGGTGGTGTGTTCCCCGACAGACTGTGCGCTGCCTGCGACTTTGAAGCCTTCCAGGCAACCGATGACGGCAATCAGAAACGCGAACACCGGCGCCTTGCCAAGGCCGACCAGGAAGTGCTTCAGGGCAATGTCCCGTTCGACAATGGCTATGAACTGACTGGGTGGAATGTCCAGTGCCAGAGCGCAGACCATGGCCCCGCCGACCATGCCCGAAATCATGCCAATAAAAGTGAGAATGGGGAGGCTGAACATCATCGCCAATACCCGGGGAACCACCAACAGTTCCACCGGATTGAGCCCCAGGGTGCGAATGGCGTCGAGTTCTTCATTGACCTTCATGGCGCCAATCTGTGCGGTGAATGCACTGGCGGTTCGGCCGGCCAGCAGGATGGCTGCCAGAAGTACCCCGAACTCCCGCAGGAACGAGAACGCCACCAGATCCACGGTGTAAATAGTCGCACCAAAGTCCTCAAGAACCGTCGCGCCGAGAAACGCTACCACGGCCCCAACCAGAAAGGTGAGCAAGGCAACAATGGGCAGGGCATTCAGGCCGGTGTCATGCAGTGCCGCTACAAAGGGGGTCATACGCCAGCGATTAGGCCGGGGCAGAATGTAGAACAGGGTGCCCAGCGTCTGGCCAATGAACCCGGCCAACAACCAGATAAGCTGCCCCAGGGAGGTTATCTTTTTCCCTGTTTCTGCCAGGAACGCCACGACCGGGTTAACGGTTGCGACCTCCGCCGACGGCTGGTTCATGGCTTCAGCAACCGCCTGTATCAGGGCACGCTGTTCATCCGGCAATTCGGCTCGTTCCAGAGCGCTGATCAGAGCGTCGCTGCCCAGTAATTTCACCATCAACGAGGCGCCGGCGGTGTCCAGTCGGCCCAGGCCGGAAAAATCCGGGTTACAGCCGGCTGCGCGAGGTTTCAGGGCAGTTGTTTGCCGATTCAGAGCCGAATAGTGGGGTAGTATCCAGTCGCCGGAGAACGTCAGCGTATGACCACCGAGTTCGGCGTTACCGGGAGTGTGGGCGCCAAGTGGCTGAGAGAGGCCTGGTTCATTTGCCACGGAGTCACGGAGTCCCTGTTTGAGTTCTCTGAAAGCTTAAAGATTCCAGTGGCTATCTGCCAGTATTCTGCGTTCTTCTTCATCGTGACTGGCCAGTAGCATGGTGATGCCCCGGGCTTTCTCTTCCAGCAGCATGGCGTACAGGATCTTCCGGGTCTCGGTGTCCAGGCCCGTCATGGGTTCATCCAGCAGCAGCAATGGTTGGCGCCGCAGGATGGCACGCAGCAGGGCAACGCGCTGGCGCTGGCCACCGGAAAGCTCGCCAGGCATTCTGGGGCCAAAACCCGCCAATCCGGTGCGTTCCAGTCCGGCTTCAATGGCTTGGCGTTGGCTTTCATCCAACTTGAGGCCGGGGTGAATGCCAAGGCCAATATTGGTAAAGACATCCAGATGTTCGAACAGGTTGTGTTCCTGGAAAACGCTGGTGACCGGGCGTTGCCAGGGCTTTAGCGCATGAATTGGCTTGCCCATCCAGAGAATACGGCCTTCGTCTGGAGGGAGAAAACCTGCAATCAGACTGAGCAGTGTTGATTTGCCGGAACCGCTGGGGCCCTGGATGGCCAGACATTCGCCGGCAGGCACGGCAAAATTAAAGCGCCAGAGATGGCCATCAGGGCCATACTCGAAGGCCAGATCTTTGATCTCAAGCATGTTCAGGTTCCGGCAGTGGTTGGCTTGCAGCGGAAGTTGTTCTGGACTTAATGCCGGGAACACGGGAGAGCGACACAAAAATCAGTACCAGTAGCCCCAACAGCCAGAGTCCGGTACCTGCGGCTTCCGCTAATCGGTAACTACCCAGTTGCTGGTAAAGCAAAACCGGGAGGGTAGGTTTGCCCGGGCTGCCGAACAGGGCGATAACCCCAAAGTCACCCAGAGATAACGCAACACCATACGCCAGGGCTAGAGCAACTGGGCGGCGCAGATGCGGCCAATACAGCCATCGCCATCGATACCAGCCCAGGATGCCCAGTTGGTCTGCCTGTTGGAGTGATCCGGCATCCAGGCTTGCGAGAGGTCCGCGCAGTATCTGTAGTACAAACGGCACGGCCATCAGCCCGTTGATCAGCGCCACCAGGAACCAGCCCTGCATGGTATTTCCCAATTGCGGCCTTAACAGAATAAAAAGCCCGGTTCCCAGTACCAGAGGTGGGACGATCAAGGGGAGATAGCCGGTGACAGCCGGCACTATGGCCAGCCAGCGCCGACGAGCCCGGTTGGCGGCTGCCAGAGTTAGCAATGCAACGAGCACCGAGCCGAGCCCGGCTGGAATCGCAATTAACAGGCTGCGGGCGGTGGCTGGCAAGAGCTGCTGGTAAGAAGAAGGAGCATCCGCCATTGGCCATAACGCCGGCAAACCGCGCAGGATGATGGCCAGCAGTGGCGAGACCAGAAAGGCCGTGAAAATCAGCAACAGCAGACCCGCTGAAAACCCTTGCCAGGGCCGTGCAAACAGGGGGGCCGGGCGTGATAACCGGCGGTTTGGCAGTACAGCGGTGTCCAGACGCTTCCGGAAAACCAGCCACCAGAGGCTGCCGCAAATAGCTAACTGAAGAATGGCAAACAGTGCGGCACGGGCGAAATCGAATTCGAAGCGCAGGGCCTGGTAGATGGCGACTTCCAGGGTGGTTGTTCCTGGCCCTCCGCCCAGCGTCATGATGATGGCAAAACTGGTGAAGCAGAGCGTGAACACCAGTGCCGCCACGCCGGGCAGTACCGGTTTGATGGCGGGCCAGTGCACCGCACGCCATAGCCACCAGCCTCCGAGCCCAAGTTGAGAGGCGGTTCGCATTCGCGGCGCGGGTATGGAATCCAGCGCCTGCAACAGGATTCGGGCCGCCAATGGCGCATTGAAGAACGCGTGGGCGAGCAGAATGCCGCTCAGCCCATAAAGATTCCACCCATTTCCAGGAAGCCAGATATTAAGTAGGCCGGTGAACCAGCCCTGCCGACCAAACACCGCGATGATGCCGGAGACTGCCACGATGGTGGGTAATACCAGACTCAACTCCATCAGCCGGAGAATCAATTTGCGACCGGGAAAGCCTGTGTAGCGGGCGAGGGCAGTCGCCACCGGGAGCGCCAGCGCCAGGCTTAACAGGACAGATAAAAAGGCCTGCCAAAGGGTAAAGCGGACCACATTCTGGAAATAGGAGCTTTCCAGCGTACTCCCCATGTCCAGCTCGCCGGCCTCCTGAAGGATGCTCCCAAGGCCGAGTGCCACCAGCAGCAACAGCCCGGTGCCGAGTAAAAGGCCGGGCCAGAGTTGCCAGCCAGGATGGCTGAAGGGGGCGGCTCTCGCGTGTGTTGGCATCACTTCAGTCGGTCAGTGCATCAAGCCAGTCGTTCACCAACTGTCGGCGAATGGTGGCAACTTTCGCGGGGTCTATATACAGGGCTTCGGATGGTGTAATCAGCTTGTCGAAAACGTCTGGCAATTCATCGCCAAGATCAACCGCCGGATACATCACATTCTTCAGTGGAATATGACGCTGGAAGTCCGCGGTCAGCATGAAGTCCAGAAACTCTCTGGCAAGTGTCTTGTTATCGGAGCTTTCCACCAGGGCGGCGACTTCTACCTGCAGGTAATGCCCTTCATTGAAACGGGCCGCCTGATAACGGTCAGTTTTGTCGATAGCCATGTGATAGGCAGGCGAGGTGCTGTAAGAGAGGATCATGGGCGCTTCGCCATTCATGAATAGCGAGAAATAACCGTCACTCCAGCTCTGAGTGGTGGCGAGAATCTTGTTGCTGAGCTGCTGCCACTTTGCTGGCGCCTCATCACCATAGACGGTATGCATCCAGAGCAACAGGCCGAGCCCCGGTGTGCTGGTGCGCGGATCCTGAATAATGATCTTGAGATCGTCTGGCGCTTTCACCAGTTCCTCGAGGCTTGAGGGCGGTTCTTGCAGCTGCTCGGTATCGTAGACAAAGGCAAAATATCCCCAGTCATAGGGCACGAAAGTGTCGTCGTCCCAGTTAACGGGCAGTGCCAGGCGTTCCAGTGATTGGCCGTGGCGGCCAAGAAGACCGGTTTGACGTGCGGTCTCCATGGTGCCGGTATCCAGCCCCAGAACCACATCTGCCGGGGTGGAGCTTCCTTCCAGCCGGAGCCTTTGCAGAATATCGCCGCCACTGTCCAGCACGGTGTAATTCAGGGAACAGCCGCATTGGGCTTCAAACGCCTCTTTAACAGCGGGCCCCGGGCCCCACTCGGCGGCAAAGGATGGATGGGTATACACATTCAGAACGGCCGGTTCTTCGGCAGCGGCCATCGCAGGCAGCGACACGGCGAGAAGCGCAGGAATCAAGCGTGAAAACATACAGCGGCACCTTGTTCAGTAGCGGGGGTGCCATGCCGCGAACACCACCAAAGGTGGTGACTCAATCCCTACGCCGGTATTAACCGGGTCAGGTTCCGCGGGTATGGTCTCAGCCCTTCCAGGCACCCCGTTGAGTTAGGCCAATGTTACCACGCCCGAGCCACACCCCGGAATTCGTATGTTTGATTACCGCTTGTTTATTTTTTGTACGGCGATGACGGGTGTCTCATTTTTTATTGGTAGAATGGGGCATTTTTTGTTCTACGGATTTAAACAGCTTCGAGTTGAGAGGTAAGCTTGATGCCCAAGCATCACAAACTACGAAAGATTTCCGCCCTGTTTGCGGGCGCGCTTTTTTCCCTTGGGTTATCGGCGGCAGGCCACGCCCAATCCGGTAATGATGATATGTTTGGCCGCCTGGCCTCCGCAGCACCCAAGTTGAGCCCACAGGTTCTCGAAGCCGCATTGAAAGCAACTCGTTGTGCCATCAGCAATGGCACGGCCATGCCAGAGAGGCTGGCGGTGATCGACTTCTCTTTGCCGTCTTCCAAAGAAAGGCTGTGGTTGTTTGATCTCAATGAAGGCGAGTTGATTCTTCGTGATCTGGTGGCCCACGGTAAAAACTCCGGTAATGCCGAGGCAACCGCTTTCTCCAATATCGAGGGCAGTTACCAATCCAGCATCGGCTTGTTCAAAGCTGCTGAATCCTATCGGGGTTCCCACGGCTATTCGTTGCGCCTTGACGGACTGGAGCCGGGCTTCAATGACCTGGCTCGCCAGCGGGCAATTGTCATCCATGGTGCCGACTACGTTCAGGACAGCTGGGTCACAAAATACGGCAGAATCGGCCGCAGTCATGGCTGCCCGGCGGTAGACAACCAGATCATCAAAACCGTGGTGGACGAACTCAAGGGCGGGCAACTGGTATTCAAGTACTATCCCGATCAGGAATGGCTCCAGGCATCCAGTTATCTGAACTGCGATTCCGCCGGGCAGCTGGCGGGTGCACGTAACGTAACAGCGCAGGCCGGGGATCGATCCTGAATCGTTGCTGGCTAAACTTTGTTCAGATTGTCAGTAAAAACAGAAAGTTGAAAAAAAGGTGTTGACGGCGAAGGCGGAATCCGTAGAATACGCAGCCGTTGATGAGGCAATGCTTCCGAAACATTAGAGCGGGAATAGCTCAGTTGGTAGAGCACAACCTTGCCAAGGTTGGGGTCGCGAGTTCGAATCTCGTTTCCCGCTCCAATTTCTCCAAGTCTCTCAATGCCTCCTGAGAGCAAAAGCCAGAATCCAGGCTTCCCCGGCGCGGTGGCAGAGTGGTTATGCAGCGGACTGCAACTCCGTGTACGCCGGTTCGATTCCGACCCGCGCCTCCATTTTTACTCCCTTATATCAAAGTCTTGTGATCTTGGGCAGTAGTCCTCGGCTGATACTGAAGGCTCATGTCTTCGGGCATATTCATGAGGGCTATGGTGAGTACCTGCAGGGCGAAACCCGTCTCATTAATGCCAGTACCTGCAACGAGCGTTGTATGCCTGAGAGTACTCCGGTGGTGTTAGACCTATCCCTTCAAAAGGGCTGACCTCAAGGACGCCAGGCTATGTTTGTTGCTCATTAACTGCGTGAAGCCAGGGGCTTCATAAATGCCTCTGCCGCTTTCGCCGGCATTGGTTTGGCGTAAAGAAAGCCCTGGGCGAAATCGCATCCGAGATCCCGTATCAGCTTTGCCTGTTGCTCGGTCTCTACACCTTCTACAAGAATGCTCAAGCCGAGACTCTGGCCGACCGTAACCATGGCTTTCATGATGGCCATGTCGCTTTCGTTTTCCATGGCATAGTGAAGAAAGCTTCGATCGATCTTGATGCTGCATACCGGGAGCTTCCGAAGATAAACCAGGGAAGAGTATCCGGTGCCGAAGTCGTCAATGGATATATGGAGCCCGGCAGCCTTGAGGCGCTCCAGTTGCCTGGTTTGGTCTTCTTCGCTCCCAAACACCTCGTTTTCCGTGAGTTCTACCCCGAGTTGCTCAGGTTTCAAACCATAGTGTTTGATGGTTTCCAGGATCTGGTCAGCCAGGTGTGGATTGGTCAGTTGGCGACCGGACAGATTGACGTCAATGCGCACGCCCGCGAACTCAGTTCGCTGCCAGGCATTGAGCTGCTTGCATGCGGCATCGATGACCCAGTCACCGATACGGTTTATAAGCCCCGATTTTTCGGCAACAGGGATGAACGTCGCCGGCGAGACAAGGCTTGATGCCTTGTCGAAACACCGCAACAGCGCCTCGCAGGAGGTGGTCCCGCCAGTTCTCAGATCTATCTGTGGCTGGTAGTAAAGTTCCAATCCGCCATTCGTCAGGGCTTGTCGGAGCAGGGCCGTAATCTGTTGGTATTTGACGAGCCGGTCGTTGATATCAGAGGTGTAGAAGCAGACCGTATTCTTTCCGATCTCCTTGGCGCGGTACATGGCCGCGTCTGCGTTGCCCATGAGTTCCGCGGCGGTGCCGCCATTGTGTGGGTACAGGCTGACGCCAAAACTCGCCGATACCTGATAGCAATCACCGTGAAGCTGCACCTTGCTTTCGAGTGCCTTGACCAGCCGTTGAAGTAATTCATGGATGCCCTCTGGGCCATGAAAATCGAACAGCAACAGAACGAATTCGTCGCCTCCGAAACGGCAGAGCAGATCGCTGTGTCGTAATTCCTGCTTTAAGGTGTCAGCAACCGATTTGAGGAGGGTGTCGCCCTGATAGTGGCCGAGCGTATCGTTAATCAGTTTGAAGTTGTCCAGATCCATGAAGATCACCGCAACTTCCCGATTGCAACGATCTGCCTCGGCCAGCCGGCTTTCAAGTTCAGACTCCATCAGGCGTCGGTTGGGTAACCCGGTAAGATCATCAAAGCTGGCGCGGCGAACCAGTTCTGCCTTGGCTTGCGTTTGTTCTTCCAGGCTGATGTCGATACAGAACATTTCGCACTCGCCGGTATCCTGCTTGATCATGACATGACTCGAGTAAACGGGAACCTGGTGGCCATCCTTGTGTTTCAGTGCCAGTTCTTCTGCGGGAATGCTGATGTTGTGATCGAGCCAGTTGGTGTGGGCCTCAATAACGGCTTCGCGCATGGCTTCCGGAATAATCAGGTCCTCCAGCCGTTTTCCCTGAGCCTCATTTCTGGAGTACCCGTATAGTCTTGTGCTGGCTTCATTCCAGTAGATGACCCTCCGATTCCGGTCGTAGCCCTGAACGGCAACCATCGGCAGGCTCTCAATCAACTCATGGAACTTTTGTTCACTTTGCTCCGATTGTGACGATGACGACGATCTGTCCTTCTTCTTATCCATGACGGACGAGACTCCTCCCGGTTGGGTGAGAACGCATCTATGCGCTTTCCAGTCGTTCACAACAAGAATAGGAAGCCATTCCTCCGTTTGCGAGCCTGATGGGATATTCCTTGTTAGAATACGCCGGCATTTCCAACGTTTGGACGCTCAGTGAACACCACTCCCTTTGAATCCCTCGCCTGTCCGCTCGACGGCAATCCGCTGCAGCGGGAAGACAAAGTCTGGCGCTGTCCACAGGGCCATAGCTTCGATATTGCCCGCCAGGGCTACGTAAATTTGCTGCCAGTTCAGAAAAAGCGCTCGAAAGAACCCGGTGACAGCAAAGCCATGGTGGCCGCGCGCCAGCGCTTTCTGGAGGTGGGATACTATCGCCCGATTGCGGATGCCGTGTCGGCGGCAATCCTGAACGACGCTGCCACGGGCAGCGAACTCAGTTGCCTGGATGCCGGCTGTGGTGAGGGCTATTATTTGCGTCAGCTAGCGTCCCCGGAGGGTGAAACCTCACTATCGTTGCTCGGATTGGACATTTCCAAGTGGGCGGTGCTGGCGGCTGCGCGCAGGGAAAAGCGCGCATGTTGGGTGGTTGGCAGCAATGCCAATCTGCCGGTGTTACCAGCTTCAGTCGACCGTGTGCTTTGCCTCTTCGGGTTTCCGGTGTATCCGGAGTTTGCGCGGGTTTTAAGGCCAGGCGGGCGACTGGTACAGGTAGACGCCGGCCAGGATCATCTGAGGGAATTGCGGGAGATTGTTTACCCGGAAGTTCGCGCAGACTCCCGTAAAGTGGCTCCGGTACCGGAGGGATTTCGGCGAATCGGCACCCAGGACATACGCTTTACAGTGCACCTTGACGGCGCCGAGCCCATTGCCGATTTATTGGCAATGACCCCACACCTCTACCGGGCAAGCGTGGAGGGCAGGGCCCGGGCTGCGGGGCTGAAAACGTTATCGGTAACCGTGGATGTCTGCCTGCAAACGTTTGAGCGTTACAATCCGGCCGGCTGATCAGCGCTCTCCATTCCCCAGCGGGTGCCTCTCGCCTTGAGCCGGTAAAACTCCTCGATGATGCCGGCCATGGCCTCAGGGCAGTACTCCCGAAGGCCGCCCAGTACCAGCCGCTTGGCAACCTCGCCAACGGTTTTGCCGGAAGACTGCAGGTTGTATTCAAGCGTTACGTTGCCGCGTTTACCCGCAACTTCCAGGTCCGCGTTGTTCAGTTCGAGGTCTGGGTGAGGATTCTCCAGCTGTGTGAGAGCCAGGCTCATGCTCTCATACATCACCATTGGCCGGTCGGGATTGAACATCACCCCGTGTGATTCCATCAAGGGCTTGAGCGTGTGCGGAAAGTTTTTCCCGGACGCCGCAACATAGCACCGACTGAACTCTTCAATCACTTTTTCATCCCGGGTTACCGCGCCTTTACGGGTAACTTCCAGGTAGACCTTACCGGCTTCGTCGACAACGTTGATGGCTTCGCCATTGTCGCTTTCGCGGAACTCAAGCGGAACCTCGGCACCAAGCAGGTTACGGAACTTGAAGGTCATATTTTCTGAGAGCCCGAAACGGGACACCACAATGGTGAACAGCAGGTCGCCGGGCACGCAAAAACGACGGGCGTCCGGATCGTGGATCGGATTGAAGTCCCCGGCGATCTCTTTGGCAAAGTAGCTGGCCTGGGGTGCGGAAATCACAATACGTCCGTCCTGGACGGAATAGAACTGTTCAGAAAACATGGTGGGCCTTTTCTGGTTTGCTGAGCCTCGAGGGCCTGGGGAGTGAATTCACCCGAGCGGGCATTATAGGCCTTAGCGTGGCTCAAGGTGAGCCCGACCATGGTACTAATAAGGATGAATACGGACTAACACGGAAATTCAGGCAACAAAAAAGGCAGCCGAAGCTGCCTTTTTGATCGTACTGGGCTGTTATTTACAGACCAACTACGTTTTCCGCCTGAGGACCTTTCTGGCCCTGAGTCACGGTGAATTCAACCTGCTGGCCTTCTGCCAGAGTCTTGAAGCCGCCGCCCTGAATGGCGCTGTAGTGAACGAAAACGTCCGGGCCGCCTTCACGAGTGATAAAGCCGAAGCCTTTGGATTCGTTGAAGAACTTAACAGTACCGGTAACAGTAGACATATTTTACTATCCTGAATTCAATCATTTAATGTGCTGCCTGGTCTCGTTGTGAGGGCAGGTCAGCGGTGTGAGGAAACATAAAAACTGGCGTGATCAAAAACAGGACGAACACTACTTATAACAACAGGGATGCGTCTTATTGATGAATGCTTTGCTAAATCTTTCCAACGACGGCCACTGTACTCCTGTCTCGATGGTTTGCATAGCTATTTTTTCTAGGCAGATACCCTGATCACCGGAAACCACTCAAACCAACTCGCTCGAATCCTGCAGTTTGCGCGTTAACCGGGACATCAGCTCCCCACCGTGACGCCAGAAGTGCCAGTAAAGAGGAACTTCCAGGCCGCTGCCCGGGGAGATACTAACCAGTCGATTTGCCTCGATATGCTCCCGGGCCTGAATTTCTGGAATCATTCCATAACCCATGCCGGTCAGCGCAAGCTTTACGAAGCCCTCGGATGAAGGGCACAGGTGGTGCGGAAATTTGCCCTGATAGCCCACCTGGGCCAGGAACCGATGCTGGAGTTGATCGTTGGGCCCAAACACAATGGCGGGCGCGGATTGCAGGCTCGCGTTGTTCAGCCCGTCCGGAAAAAAGCGGCGGCTATAGTCCGGTGTGGCCAATGGCTGATACGTCATCACTCCCAGCGGTATGCACCGGGCGCCGGCAACCGGCTGAGGGCTGCTGCAAAGGCAGGCGGCTACATCGCCCTCGCGCATGCGCCGCAATCCGACGTCCTGGTCTTCTACCACCATGTCCAGAAGTATTCCCTCTTCGGTACAGAAGTCGCCGACGGCAGAGGCCCACCAGGTTGCGAGGCTGTCCGCATTGAGCGCGACGCGGAATCGAGTGGCTGGTTCGGCCAGGGAGGGAATGGAACTGGTCAGGTCGCGTTCCAGCAGGCGCACCTGATGAACATGATTGAGTAATCTCTGGCCTGCGGGCGTTGCTCTTGGGTTTTGGCTTCGCACCAGCACAGGCTGGCCAAGCCTGACTTCAAGTGTACGAATTCGCTGAGAAATGGCGGACTGGCTGATGCCCAGCATGTCGCCGGCTTTGTCAAAACCGCCGGCGTCGACCACGGCCGCAAGGGCTTCCAGCAATTTGTAGTCAAGCATAAGAAAAACTTATCAGGTATTAACAGGATGAATTTCAAGTATAGCGGTAACGGGGTAGGCTTTCGCCATTAATCATAAGGAGTGCCGTGGTGTTTGAGAGTTATCTGACAGGCCTGGTTGTGTGTGGCGGCATCATCGTGGCTATTGGTGCCCAGAATGCCTACGTTCTCAGTCAGGCCATTCGTCGCGAACACCATTGGTGGTCGGCCGGTTTGTGTATGACCTCGGATATCCTGCTGTTCACTCTGGGCATGTTTGGTGTGAGTGCGGCACTGATGGCCATGCCCGAGGCGCTGGACGTGCTCAGATGGCTGGGCGTTGGGTTCCTCGGTTTGCTGGCAGGACAGGCGTTCTATCGGGTTCTGAAGGGGAGGGCGTCACTGGCGGCAGGGGAAGCTCGGCGCAGCACCGTCAAAGGCGTGATCCTGACAACCTTGGCGGTCACCTTGCTGAACCCCCAGGTTTACCTGGATACGTTACTGTTAATTCCAGCAGTGGGGGCCCAGCAATCGGATCCGGCCACGTTTGTGGCGGGTGCCAGTAGCGCGTCGGTGCTTTGGTTCGGCGCGCTGGCCTGGGCCGGTTCCCGGCTGGCGCCCTGGTTGGCCAGGCCTGCGGCGTGGCGTGTGATTGACGGTGTTATCGGCCTGATGATGGCTGCGATTGCTATCCAGCTCGCTTCAGGAGGGCTGTAACCCTATAGCCTCTTTGCGCCTGACATCGTTCGTGTAAAGGTTTCGCAAAACCCTGATCCCCGGCTTCTTTTTCCCGTATCAGTTCTCTATGGTTCGGTCTGATTTGAACTCTTGGAGATATCTGAATGGCCTCTGCTACCCGTGCCGGGCATCGCTGGCTGAAGTGGGTTGGATTTCTGTGTGTGCTGTGCGCGATAGCCTTCGCTGTCGTTTGGTACGCCCGCAATGCTAACGGCAATGAACCGGCTTTGAATACCGTGGCGGTGAGCCGAGGCGACATCCAGAACCTGGTTTCGGCCACCGGCGTGCTTGAGCCGAGTGATTATGTGGATGTGGGTGCACAGGTTTCCGGCCAGCTGGAGCTGATTCACGTACGAGTGGGCCAACCCGTTAGCACCGGCGATCTGCTGGCGGAAATCGACCCTACCGTGTATGTGGCGAAAGTGGATGCCACCCGCGCCCAGTTGAAGAACCAGCAGGCCCAGCTAGCCGATCGCAAGGCCCAGCTGCGGCTCGCCGAGATCCAGTTCCAGCGCCAGCAGAACCTGTGGCGTGAAGATGCGACCACACGGGAATCCCTGCAGACTGCCGAAGCATCTTTAGCGTCCGCCCGGGCGCAGTTGGCCATGCTTGAGGCACAGATAGAACAGACCTCCTCCACCCTGAGGGCTGAAGAAGCCAATCTGGGTTATGCCCGCATCTATGCGCCGATGGATGGCACTGTGGTATCCATCGAAGCCCGCCAGGGGCAAACCCTGAACGCGAGCCAGACCGCGCCGTTGCTTATGCGCATTGCCAATCTGAGCACCATGCGGGTGCGGGCCCAGGTGTCTGAGGCCGACGTCGGCAAGCTGCAACCGGGCATGCGGGTGTACTTCACCACACTTGGCGATTCGGAGCATAAGCTCTACGGCGAGTTGCAGTACATTGAGCCAACCCCCGAAGTAACCAACAACGTGGTGCTCTACAACGCGCTGTTTACGGTGGATAACCAGGAGGGGCGGCTGTTGCCCCAGATGACCGCCCAGGTGTTCTTTATTCAGGATGAGGCGCTGAATGTATTGCGGGTGCCAGTCAGTGCGGTGGTGAGAAACCAGGTCAAGGTCCTGGATGCGAAGGGGCAGCCACAGATTCGGGCCATCGAAACCGGCATCAGCAACCGCGTATACGTGGAGGTTCGGTCCGGATTGAATGAGGGTGATCAGGTGGTTCTTGCAAACCGGGATCCGCGGGCCGGGCAGGGTGAGAGCCGGGCTGCCTTTCGGGGTATGCTGAGATGAGCCCGCGACCGTTGATTGAGCTTCAAGACATTACCCGATCCTTTGGCGAGGGCGAACTGGCGGTTCCTGTGCTCAAGGGCATTGATCTGAAAATCTGGCCCGGTGAGTTTGTGGCCATCATGGGGCCATCGGGCTCCGGCAAATCTACCCTGATGAACATCCTCGGCTGTCTGGATCAGCCCAGCGCTGGCCAGTACCGATTCAATGGCAGGGACGTATCCGCCCTGGACCGGGACGAACTGGCACGGCTTCGGCGTGACGCCTTTGGTTTTGTATTCCAGAGTTACAACCTGCTGCCCGGGATGACTGCCCGTGAGAATGTGGAGATCCCCGCCATTTACGCCGGAATGGCGCCGGCCGAGCGGCACGCAAGGGCAGAACGGTTACTCACCGGGCTTGGGCTGGGCGAGCGGCTGTCGCACAGGCCGGCACAGTTATCGGGTGGTCAGCAACAGCGAGTGTCTATTGCTCGGGCCCTGATGAATGGCGGCCAGTTGATCTTCGCAGACGAACCGACCGGTGCTCTGGACAGCAAAAGCAGCCAGGAAGTGATCCGGCTGTTAACCGATCTTTCTGAGCAGGGCCACACCATTATCCTGATCACCCACGACCCCGATGTGGCAACGGTGGCTCGACGGCAAATTCGCATTGCCGATGGTGAGATTGTTGAGGACACCGGCGCAGAAGTGCCCTCGGTCCCGATGCCAGCAACCGACCAGAATGGCCGTCGCCGTTCCCGCCTTGGCGACTGGCAGGAAGCCCTGAAAAGCGCGGTGCGTTCCCTGCACAGTAACCTGTTTCGGACGGCGTTGACCCTGCTTGGCATCGTAATCGGGGTTGCCTCAGTGATCACCATGCTGGCGATCGGAGAGGGGGCCCGAAAGGATGTAGTCGACAGAATCAGCACCATGGGCAGTGATCTGCTGCTGGTGCGCCCCGGTGGGCCCGATCAGCGGGGTGGGCGCTGGAGCGTGACCACGCTGGTACCATCTGACTTCAAAGCAATCAATGAGATAGAGGGTGTTCTTGCAGCAATACCTGAACTGACTGGCGGCCAGACGCTGCGCTATTCCAACCGGGATCACTCGGCCGAGATCAATGCCACCTCCTTCCGCTTCCCGGTTGCCCGCCAGTGGCCTGTCGTTGAAGGCACCTTCTTCAGCGCCGAGGATGAAGCCAGCTATGCAGCTGTGGCGGTACTCGGCAAAACCACCGCCAACGCCCTGTTTCCCGACGAAAGCCCTCTCGGCAAACACTTGATGGTTAACAACGTGCTGTTTCAGGTGATTGGTGTGATGGATGAAAAAGGCGCCTCTCCCATGGGGCAGGACCAGGACGATGTGGTGTTTGTTCCCTATACCACGGGCAGCCTGCGCATCTTCGGGCAAACACACCTGCGCAACATCACCGTGGCTGTGGCCGATATCGATCGTATGGATGAGATCGAAGCCCTCATCCACGACACTCTGATGGCCCGCCATGGCATTGAGGACTTTACTATCCGCAACATGGCTTCATTGATTGAAACCATTTCGGAAACCCAGAATACGCTCACCTGGCTGCTGGGCTCTATTGCAGCAATTTCCCTGCTTGTGGGTGGTATCGGGGTTATGAATATCATGCTGGTGAGCGTCACCGAACGTACCCGCGAGATCGGTATTCGCATGGCCACCGGTGCCCGGGCATGGAATATCCTGCAGCAGTTTCTGACCGAGGCCTGGCTGGTATCGGCCATTGGCGGGTTGATTGGTGTTGTCATCGGCATTGCGGCAACCCGGATTATTGGCTCACTGGGAACACCTATTCACATGACGCTGCTACCCATGGCTCTGGCCTTTGGTTGCGCTTTTGCCACGGGCCTGCTGTTCGGATTTCTGCCCGCCCGTAAGGCCGCCCATCTGGACCCTGTTCATGCCCTGGCCTCGGAGTAATGTTATGAGCGTTCGCCATATTGCACTGGTGTCGGTGTTGTTGACCGGGTGTGCCGGCTTTCAGCCACAACCCATCGAGCGGCCGGTGAATCCGCCGGCCCAGTGGCACATCGGGGCTGGCGCCGGCGAAGCGGCTGGTGCTCGCTGGTGGTATGCCTTCGGTGACGAAGAGCTCAACCGTTTAATAGACCGGGCACTTTCGAATAATCCGGATCTGGCTGCCACCGCTCAGGCAGTGATTCAGGCAGACTTGCAGTTGCGCAACGCCGGAGCTGCCTTGCTGCCGACCCTTGGTGCGTCGGGAAGCACGGGTAAACAGGCAAGCGAGGCCTCCGGCCAGGATCGTGTCACGAGTGGTTCGAGTAGCCTCGGGCTGTCGGTTGACTACGAGCTGGATCTCTGGGGTCGCCTGTCCGCCGTGGAAGCCGGGGCTCTCGCGGGTTTCCAGGCCTCGGAGTATGACTATGACGCCGCCCGAATGATGCTGGTGGCCTCGGTAGCCAGTACCTGGTTCGAATGGCAGGAGTTGCAGCAGCGTTTGGATATTGCGCGTCGGAATCTGGAACTGGGTGAAAAAACACTGGCCCTCGTCGATGCCCGGTATCGTAACGGTGTGGCCGATCGCTCGGAATTGTCCCGCCAGCAAACCTCCGTACTGAACCTGAAGAATGCGGTGCCGCCACTGGAGTATCAGGCCCGGCAACGGTTAGCGGCCTTGCGGCTACTGACCGGGGATTATCCGTTTACGGAAGAGATTCCGGAGGCTGGGCTACTTGCGGTTCAAGTGCCGGAGATCAACCCGGAAACGCCGGCCAGCCTGGTTACCCGAAGACCGGACCTGGCGGCTGAGGAGGCTCGGCTGATGGCCGCCAGTGCGGACGTCGAGCAGGCCAGGGCGGCCTTGATGCCATCGGTGTCGCTCAGCGGCGCGGTTCGCTTCTCCACCAATAGTTTTGTAAGCCTGGCGGACCCACTGCAAACCGCCAATGGCCTGCTTGCCCTCAGCCAGACTCTGTTTGATGGAGGCCAGCGTCGCAACAATGTGGCCATTTCGGAATCCCGGCGGGTGGCTTTGTTGGAGAATTACCGTGCCAGCCTGCTCTCGGCATTCCAGGAAGTCGGGGATGCACTCGACAGAGAAGCGCTGTACCTGGGCCAGGAGCAGCGGTTACAGAGTATTTTGACTCAGGCGGAAGAGACCTTACGGTTGACCGAAGTGCGTTACCGGGAAGGGGCAGATGACCTGCTCACCTTGCTGGAAAGCCAGCGAACCGTATTTGATGCCCGGCAGCAACTCAGTCAGGTGCGGTTGAATCGGCTGATTGCAGCGGTGGATCTGTACAAGGCGCTGGGAGGCGGCTGGCAGGCCGATCTTCAGGAGAGAGAAACGGCAGAAGCTACGGCGCCGGCTGAGGCAGTTCGCCCTCTATCAGAAACTGGTCCAGGCTGAATTCGTAAACCTGCTTGCTGCCATCCGGCTCCGACAGGCTCATGGACACCTGGTTGGTCGAGGTCACGGCAATCAGTTTTTGATAACTTCTGGGGGCGGCGTCCCGGAACACACTGGCATTGAACAAAGCTACATTGACGCCTTCGACGCCGTTGTCCGGATGGACGGGGAGCTCATAGAGGCCTGCCTGCAGAGCGCGGGCTGAGAGAAACTGGAAGGCGCCCACTTGCAGGCTGCGCATGTCGGTACCCAAGGCCTGGCTTTCCCGGTAGCTGACTGGATCTGCCAGCGTATGATGCAGATCCTGCCAGTGTTCAGACTGCAGCCGAACACCTCGTTCCGTGCGGAATCGGGCGCTGAACACCGTATGCAAGGTGGTTAACGGGCGCTTGAACGGGACTTTCAGATGGCTCATGAATACAAACCGATAAAACGCGGTTTCCGCCAGAGCCGTGGGAATGCTCATGGCTCCGTAAAACAGACTGGGTTCGAAACTGCGGCCAAAACGTGAGCCGTATTTCAGGGGCGGGTAGCGGAACGGGGTGGTCAGCAGGTAATGGCGTTTTCGGGCCGTGCCGGGCACCGGTGGTTTGTTGCTTTCCAGCAGTTCCTCCAGTCGATTCTGTTCCTGCATACTGTCTACGATGCGTGCCGTCGCGATGTCTTCCTGACTTTCCACCACTCGGAACAGGCTGCCTTGCAGCGGTGTGATGGACTGGGCAATCCGTTCCCGATAATTCAAATCCGCCCCCGCATGGCATCCAGGTAGTGAACCGCCCGAACCAGGCCTTCCGTGCTCTGGATCATCTCTCTGGGTGTATCATCAAAATAGTGATTGGGCGTGTTCAGCCAATGGGTCATGGCCTCCCGTTCACCGCCGGTCAGTGCATAGACGCTACGGTATAGCCGGATAAACAACAGTGCCAGTTCACCGGACTTACTGGCCGGGTCAATGCCGTCACGGGTCAAACCTGTGCGGTTGCGGCCAACCACGGCCGCGATTTCCGCTTGTGGCAAACCAAAGGCTTTGGCTGCGTTCAGCAGGGCTTTGGACAGCAGAGCTTTATCGCTGGTTTCCGGTGCTGCACTAACCGCTTCTGGCATGCCCTGGCCTCCGTTGATGAATTTTCATCATTATAGGCTTCTCTGAATAAAAAGTCACCAAAAGGGCTAGCGCGGATAGCCGGTAATTTCCCGGATCTTTTTGTACAGCGGTTGCAGGCGGGGGTACATATCCTGATAAACCTCCCGGTAGAGACGTTGATAAAGCGCGGACGCTTCCGGGTTGGGCTCGAATACCCGGCCGGTTCTGGTCATAGCCGTGACCGCCGTGTCGAAATCCGGGTGTAATCCCAGCCCCACGGCGGCATCAATGGCTGCTCCCAGCCCGGAGGTTTCATAGGTATGCGGGCGTTCCGCCGGCAGGCCAAATATATCCGCCGTCAACTGCATGGCAGCATCACTCTGGGAGCCGCCGCCTGCTACTCGCAGCCGCTTGATAGCCTGGCCGCTGCGTTTCTCGATGCGTTCCTTGCCTTCCTTCAAGGCGTAGGCCAGCCCCTCAAGTATGGCCCGATAGACGTGAGCTCGTGTGTGCACGTCGCCAAAGCCGATAATGGAACCCTTGGCCTCCGGGCCTGGCTGTCGCACGCCGGGGCTCCAGTAGGGCTGCAGCATCAAACCCATGGAACCTGGCGGTACGGCGTTCACCAGTTCGTCAAACAGGGCTTCGGGTTCAATACCTTTCTGTTCTGCCAGCTTCTGCTCCCGCAGCCCGAATTCCCGTTTGAACCAGCTCACCATCCAGAAACCCCTATATATCATGACTTCGGTGGAATAGTGGCCGGGCAGGGCAGACGGATACGGCGGCATGAACCGGGTGGGTTCCACATAGCGGGCATTGGTGGTGTTGATGGTGGCCGTGGTGCCATAGCTCATGCAGCCGGTCTCCGGAGACAGACCGCCGGAGCCGAGAATTTCGCAGGCTTTGTCCGATGCCGCGGCGATGACGGGCAGTCCACCCGGCAGGCCAAGGTGCGCCGCCGCCTCAGGCAGCAGGGTTCCGATCTGTTCACCAGGTGGTATCAGTTCAGGCAGCATTCCCGGGGTCACCGGCATCACTTGCCATTTGAAATCCCGGTGGCCGGCCCAGCACTGACGTTTATAGTCAAAGGGCAGGTAGCCCACCTGACTGCCAGTGGAATCCCGGTATTCACCGGTCAGTCGGTAATTCAGGTAGCCTGATAGCAGCAGGTACTTGTGGGTTTTCGCCCAGATATCCGGCTGATTCTGCGCAATCCAGTTCGCCTGGGTTTTTTCCCGGAATCGGCTGATGGTGTCTTCCAGGCGGGCAAGCTTGAACAGCCAGCCCCAGGGGCCTTTCACTGGCCCATCCACCTGCGCATGGCGCTGATCCAGCCAAATGATGGCGGGCCGCAGGGGCTTGCCCTCACGATCGAGGTTGACCACCGTGCCGCGTTGCGTGGTAACGGTCACGCCCACCACCTGCTGCGGGCGGGCGCTGGTGGTTTGCCAGAGTTGCTGGCAAGCAATGCCAAGGTTGTCCCAGAAGTACTCCGGGTGCTGTTCTGCCCAGCCGGGTTGCTCGGAAAAGTAAGGCTCGATTTCCTGCTTGCCCTTGCCCAACAAGTTACCCCGGGTGTCAAACAGCAGGGCGCGGATGCTCTGGGTGCCGTTGTCGATCGCCAGTATCAGTGGGGTCTCACGCATCCAGGGCATCCTCGCCCATCGGCAATTGATAGGCCTTACGGTAGGTTGCCAGATATCGCTCTTGCTCCTGATGCCAGCGGGCATCATCCCAGCCTAGCAGGCTCTGGCATCGGTTACGGATTTCAGGAAGCAAACTGGCCGCCCCGTCAGGCAGGACCAGCCCCAGGCGGGTACGTCGCAGCATCAGATCATCCAGATGCTGAACCTGTTCATGGCGACAGGCCCATTCCAGTTCGGCCCAGAGCACACCGGTGTCCGGGATTTCGGTGGCGTCACCGTTGGTCACGATTGACCGGCGGTGCGGGCCGTAATAGCCGCCCAGTCGATGCCAGGTCAGCGCCGGAATATCATCGGGTTTACGGTCTTTTGGCGTGGCTGTGAATACCCGTTGCTCGTCGCTACGAAGCCGATCTTCATGCTGATCACCCAGGGCCATGGCCAACGCCTGTCGCGCCATCTGGCGGAAGGTGGTGAGCTTCCCGCCGGCGATGCTGATCAGGCCATTGTCGTGCCGGATGGCGTGTTCCCGATTCTCCCGGGACGGAGCTTTACCTCCGCCGTCGGTAACCACAGGTCGAACGCCCGCCCAGGTGGACAGCACGTCGGCCCGTTCAATGGTCGCACCGGGGAATAAACGGGTGGCAATTTGCAGCAGATAATTTACTTCCCCACCGGTGATGGCCGGCTCCTCGTTCAGATCTTTGACGTGTTCGAGATCGGTTGTTCCCAGAACCGTGGCACCTGCCCAGGGGAAGGCAAATACTGGCCTTCGGTCATCCGGGTGCATCAGAGAAACCGCGCAGGTCACCGGCAGCTTGTGCCACGGAATGACCAGGTGACTGCCTCTCAGCGGTCGGATGGTGAGCGGGTGATCCGTCGCTGATTGTTTCTGCAACCGATCGGCCCAGGCGCCGGTAGCGTTAATAACGCATCGGGTATTGACCGTGATGGCGCTCTGCTTTGCATTTTCTTCGGCAGTCAGTCTTAATCCGCAGACAGTTCCGTTATCATCCCGGTCGACGGCGGTCGCGGCGACGTAGTTCAGGCACATGGCGCCGTCGTGGGAGGCTTCGGCAATCAGCCTTTGGACCAGGCGGGCATCGTCTGTCACCGCATCGGTAAAACGACTAGTGGCGCGCAGGTTGGCAGTATCGAGCCCCGGGGCCCAGTTCAGGGTTTCCGCTGGCGTATATTTCTGATGGCTGCGGGTGCCGGCCAGGCGGTCGTACATGGCCAGCAGCATCTGTAACAGCCCGGGGCCCGGGAAACTGCCTTTGTAGTGGGGCATCAGGAAAGGCAGTGGATCGACCAGTCCGGGCGCTTCCTGCAACATGCGTTCTCGTTCCCGGACGGCATCGCGGGTTAACCCGATGTGTCCGCTGGCCAGATAGCGAAGTCCGCCATGGACCATCTTGGAAGAGCGGCTGGAGGTACCCCAGGCGAAATCTTTCTGCTCCACCAGCAAGGTCTTCAAGCCGCTGCCCGCGGCTTCCCGGGCAACGCCGGCGCCGGTAATGCCGCCGCCCACCACTACCACATCGAAGGTCTGCGTTTCGCCCTTCAGGTTTTCCAGTATCTGTTGTCGATCCATGATCACTTCAATCCAGCAGAGTTTTGGGGTTCAGGCGCTGGTCCGGATCAAAGCTCTGGGTCAGCGAACGAATGGCACGCATACCCAGCTCTCCCTTTTCGACAGGGAGGAAGGGGGCGTGGTCCTTGCCTACGCCATGCTGATGGCTGATGGTGCCCCGGTTCCGCACGATCAGGTCTGAGGTGGTGTTCTTCAGATGTTGCCAGCGGCTCAGGGTCTCGTCATAGCTATCCGCAACCCGGAAAACATAGGTTGTGTAGATGGAACAACCCTGGCCGTAAAAGTGGGACAGGTGGGTAAATACGTGGGTTCGCTCGTTCCTGTCTGCCAGACCTTCCCTGAGATTGGTTTCAATCCGGTTCATCAGGGTATCAACGTTGTCCCAGTCGGTGGCGGTTTCCAGGGTGTCCACGGCGTAGCCCATTTGCCACAGGGCTTCGCGCAGGTAGGGCATGGTGAAGCGTTTCTCCGCCCACTTGGCGCCAAGTTTTGTGCCGGTATAGACCCCTTTGTAGTCACTGCAGAGTTTGCGGGCCTCCGCAAGTGCTCCCCGGCACTGGGCTTTGCTGCCGGTTACGCCAAAGGTCATCATGCATTTGCCGTCTTCCGCACCGCGGAAAGCCAGAAAACGTTCCAGTAGCCCGATCAGTTTCGGATGCCCGGCCAGTGCCAGCTGGGTTTCGGTTTCAATGGCGTTGCTCAGTCGTAGCATGGAAAGCTGAACCCGGTTCTGAACCAGCTTGCGAGCGGCGGTTCGGGCCTTGTCCCAGTCCGGGAAGAACACCACATGAAAGCTTTCCTGTTCAGGCAGACGGCTGATCCGGGCTTTGACCTCGGTAATCAGGCCCAGCCGGCCCTCGGAACCGAGGATCATTTCCCTGACATCCGGGCCGGCGCTGGAGGCCGGAATGGTGGGGATTGTCAGGGTGCCTTGCAGGGTTTCAATCCGGCCGCCGGCAAACAGCTGTTCTATGCGGCCGTACCGCAGTGACTGCTGGCCACTGGAGCGGGATGCCACCCAGCCGCCAATCGTGGAGAGCTCGAACGACTGAGGGAAGTGTCCCAGGGTATAGCCATGGGCTCTTAACTGGGATTCCACCAGCGGGCCGGGGGTGCCTGCTCCGAAGGTGGCGATCTGGCTCTCCCGATCCAGATCCATCAGGCGGTTAAGGTTCGCAAGGCTGACGGTCAGAACCGGTTTGCCCTGGTCTACCGGGTTGATGTGCCCAGCTACGCTGGTGCCACCCCCGTAGGGGATCAGTTGGATATCCTTGTCGTTGGCGTAATGGAGCAGGGCGCGTACATCGGTACTGGTGTTCGGGAAGGCCACGCCGTCCGGGAACTCGCCAATATCACCGCTGCGCATGGCCAGCCAGTCTGGCAGGCTTTGGCCCCGGGCGTGTCGGACCCGGGTTTCCGGGCTTCGGTCGATCAGGTCATCAACCTGTGGGTCTGAGGGCAACCGGGATTCCGGAACCTGCTCACAGGCTGCATGCAGGGTGATATCCGCCAGCGGGGAGCCGCCTCCCACACGATCTGTGAGAAAGGCCTGACCTTGCTCCGGTAATTCCAGTGAGAACTGTTCGTCACCCCATCCATTCCAGCGTCGCATTCTGTGCTGCTCCATCGTTTATCGAATTGCGGGCATTCTAACGGCTGGCCGGCCGTTACCAGTGTCAGAGAGCGACAAGCTCGCTGTCATTTACCGACAATCGGTATTCACAGCGCGCTTTTTTTAAGGGCGGAGGGCTTCGGTCAGCCTGTCGTTAAGATCCCGCCAATGCTCCAGCTTCCGGGCATCGCCAATTCTGGCATTGTCGCCGGATGTGCGGTTCAGCCACAGGCCTTCACCGTTGAAGCTGTAAACCGGTTCCAGATCGTTTCTCTGGGACGCCGGTTTGATGTCATTGATCAGGTTGTCGAGAATCAACGGGTCGGAGCCCGGCGTTTTATACCAGGCCAGGACCATATGGGCCTGGTTCAACTCCAGTGCCTTGACGTAGATAATCCGGAGTTGGTCATCCGGGACGCCCAAGGCCCTCAAGGTGAGGTACTTGGCGATGGAGAAGTCTTCACAGTCACCGCCGTTGGTGGTGAGCAACTCCACCGGCGTGGCCCAGTAGTCTTCCTGGCCCCAGTGGCGGATGTCGCTGACAAACGTCACCCGGTTGAAGAAGGAATTAACCAGCCGAAGCTGGCGATCTGTCGGAGCGTTGGCAGCCAGCGCGTGCAGGCGTTGCCAGTTCTCAAGCCGCTGGTGCGCGGCCTCGCCGAACTCCTCCAGCACATAGGTCATCAGGCGGCTGCTTAATTCAAGTGCGCTGACAACAGACACGGTAAGGATGAGGGGAAGCAACAGGGACTGGCGACGTGTGAGTCTGCTTGCCGCTTCCATGGCGGACCTCAGTTGTTGTTCTGAAGCCGCTGGCGTAACTGTTCCAGCCGTTGACGGATTTCCTCTCGCCGCTGTTGCTGGTCGGCCGACGAGGCGCTGGTTTGGGGGCGTGCTCTTTGCACCTGAACCTCTTGCTGTGGGGGAGCTTCGTAGGCAGGCTCGTCATTGCTTGCGAAATCGACCCCGGAGCGATCTTCGGTCTCCGGGAAGTAGAGGTTTTCCAGTTTGCCGGATCTTTCAATGATGACCCGATTGGCAAACACAGTACGAAGCCTGGCATTTCCGGGCAGTTCATCACCCACCAGAAAGGCCTCGGTTTTGCCTTTGTCGTCTTCGATCAGGGCGCTGCCGGGGAAGTCACCGTCTGCTGCCAGCACACCGCGCAAGGACAGGCGAAGGTTGGTTTCCGGCAGGTTCTCTGTGTTGGTGTCTTCATTTTGCGGGGTGGCAGTCGCCGAGCCGAACACTTCCAGATCCGACAACTGAACATCAGGCACGGTTCTGGCCTGATCTGCACCTGTTGAAGCTTCCCGGGTCAGTTGCGGCAGGGTACGTTGGGTTTCATTCTGCCAGAACTGATAGCCTTGCCAGCCGGTCAGCGCCAGCATGGCCGTTGCTGCTGCTATGGCCAGAAGCAGCGGAGTCCTTCGATCAATTGCAAGCATTGTCGTTCCTGAATGCATTGGGAAATCGTAAAAAGCTCACAGGTTATCAGACTGCAATGAATTAGTGGCAGTATAGTGTATAGAGTTGTTCAGTGGTTCCCATTCCTGTGGTAGCCTTTTTGCTTACGCTGACAACATGGAGGGCCGTCGCAACGGGTGGCCCCATAAGAACAATCAGTGACCAGACGGATTTAACGAGGACGAGCTTGACCACCCAAACCGACATTCAGCCGCAGGATGCGCCGCTGGGCAGACTTCCCTTTACCTTCGCCAAGCGTAATGGAGTCATCCTTACCCGCAACGAAGAGGGCGAGCCGGTCATTCTCGTGCGCCCGGGGGCTTCCCACACCGCACTGGCCGAGGCAAACCGCGTGAGCGGTGGCCGGGCGAAGTTCTCTACCGTCGAGCCGGACCGCTTCGACCAGGCCCTGAATGCCGCCTATCAGAACGATTCGGCGGAAGCCATGCAAATGGTGGAGGGGATCGGTGACGACATGGATCTGGCCTCTCTGGCCGATTCGGTTCCGGAAACGGAGGATCTGCTGGAGCAGGAGGACGACGCTCCCATTATCCGCCTCATTAACGCCATTCTTACCGAGGCGGTCAAAACCAACGCCTCGGACGTTCACATCGAAACCTATGAGAAACAGCTGATTGTCCGGTTCCGGATTGACGGCGTGTTGCGGGAAGTGGTCCAGCCCAAACGGGCGCTGGCACCATTATTGGTCTCGCGGATCAAGGTTATGGCAAAACTCGATATTGCAGAAAAACGGGTACCCCAGGACGGCCGCATTTCTTTGAGGGTGGCCGGCCGGGAAGTCGATATCCGGGTGTCGACCATGCCCTCGTCCAGTGGTGAACGGGTGGTGTTGCGCCTGCTCGACAAACAGGCGGGCACCATTCGGCTGGAATCCCTTGGCATGGCCGGGCAGGATCTGAAAACCCTGCGCAAGCTGATCTATCGTCCGTACGGTATTCTGCTGGTGACAGGCCCCACAGGTTCCGGTAAATCCACCACGCTTTACGCCTCGCTGCAGGAAATCAATGATCGCAGCCGCAATATACTGACGGTCGAGGATCCGATCGAGTACAACCTGCCGGGCATTGGTCAGACCCAGGTGAACCCGAAAGTGGATATGACCTTTGCTCGGGGCCTGCGAGCCATTCTGCGCCAGGATCCGGATGTGGTGATGATCGGGGAAATCCGGGATCTGGAAACCGCGGAGATTGCCGTTCAGGCGAGTCTGACCGGGCACCTGGTGTTGTCTACCCTGCACACAAATACCGCCGTGGGTGCCATTACCCGTTTGATGGACATGGGTATCGAGCCTTTCCTGATCTCCTCCAGTCTTGTCGGTATCGTTGCGCAACGGCTGGTGCGGGTGCTCTGTACCCACTGCCGCGAGCCCTATATGCCTACCGAAGAGCATTGTGAGTTCCTCCAGCAGGACCCGGCCAACCCGCCCACCATCTTCCGCGCCAAAGGCTGTGAGCATTGTAACCAGTTGGGCTATCGAGGCCGGATTGGTATCTACGAGGTGGTCGAGATCACGGAAGAAATCAGCACCCTTATTCATAAACGCGCAGGGGAGCTGGATCTGGAACGGGAGGCCCGCCTGCACAGCCCGAGTATTCATGCCGATGGCGTTCAGAAGATTCTGGATGGCGTAACCACGGTGGAAGAAGTACTGCGTGTGACCCACCGGAGCCAGTAATCCATGCCGGCCTACGAATACAAAGCTCTGGATGCCAGAGGCAAGCAGAAACAGGGCGTGCTGGAAGCCGACGCGCCCAGAGCGGTGCGCCAGCAACTCAGGGAAAAGGGGCTGACCCCGCTGGCAGTGGAAGCGGCCGTAGAAAAACAGGCCCGTAGCAACCCACTGAGCAGCCGCGGTTCTCTGAGCGCAGCCGATCTCGCCCTGGTCACCCGGCAGCTGGCCACGCTCATCCAGTCCGGGATTCCGGTCGAGCAGGCACTGAGTGCGGCCGCCCAGCAATCCACCAAGCCGCGGATTCGCAGCATGCTGATTGCTATCCGCGCCAAGGTGATGGAAGGCTACACACTGGCGGACAGCTTCGGTGAATTCCCCAAGGCCTTTCCCCGGCTCTACCGCTCCACGGTCGCGGCCGGTGAACATGCCGGGCATCTGGACCTGGTGCTGAACCGGCTGGCGGACTACACGGAAAGCCGCCAGGAAGCCCGCCAGAAGATTCAGTTGGCTGCGATTTACCCGATTATCCTGAGTGTCGTAGCTATTGCCATTGTGGTGTTCCTGCTCACCTATGTGGTGCCCGACATTATCGAAGTCTTTCTCAAGCAGGGGCAGGAGCTGCCCGCGCTGACGGTAGCTATGCTCTCGGTGTCGGAATTTCTCGGCAGTTTCGGAGTCTACCTTCTAGTGTTGCTGGTGGTGGCGATCATCGGGTTCCGTTTCGCGTTGACCAAGCCGGCGGTGCGTCTGAAGTTTCACAAGCGGCTACTTCACCTGCCGCTGTTTGCAGGCATGGTACGAGGCGTGAATACGGCTCGCTACGCCAGTACCCTGAGCATTCTGACCACCAGTGGTGTACCACTGGTTGAAGCCATGCGCATTGCCGGGGAGGTGCTTTCCAACGATTACCTCCGGCAGGAACTGCGGGAGGCTGCCCGGAAGGTCAGTGAAGGGGGATCGTTGCACCGTTCACTGGACCAGACCGGTTACTTCCCGCCAATGATGCTGCATATGATTGCCAGTGGCGAGGCCAGTGGCGAGCTGGACAGTATGCTTGAACGCACGGCCCGCATGCAGGAAAACACCCTGCAATCCAAGATCGCCGCTATTGTGGGATTGTTTGAACCCATGATGCTGCTGTTCATGGGGGCGGTGGTGCTGATTATTGTTCTGGCGATCATGCTGCCGATTCTGAACATGAGCAACCTGGTGGGATGATGGCCCGCCGTCGGGCCAGCAAGGAAGCCAGAAAACTTTTCTGAAAGCGACGAGAAACAACGGACCCAAGATGAGTGAAACTATGAGCATGAACCAACCGAAAGCGCTGGCCCGGACCAAGGGCTTCACCCTGATCGAAATCATGGTAGTGATGGTCATTCTCGGCCTGTTGGTGGCAATTGTGGCGCCCAACATCATGGGGCGCAGTGATCAGGCCAAAGTAACGGTGGCCGAAACCCAGATCAGTAACATCGCCAACGCACTGGACCTGTATCGCCTGGACAACAGCCATTATCCCTCTACCCAGCAGGGCCTTGAAGCACTGGTCAACAAGCCCAGCGGCAGCCCTGAGCCGAAGAACTGGAACCCGGATGGCTACCTGAAAAATGTTCCCGAAGACCCCTGGGGTAACAACTACCAGTATGTCAGCCCTGGTGTAGACGGGCCGTACGATCTGTATTCCTATGGTTCTGACGGCCAGGAAGGCGGGGATGGCGATGCCGCTGATATCAGTGTCTGGGACAGCGGGAACTGATTGATTGTGGGCCGCAGGGCTGACCAAAACGGCTTTACGCTGATCGAGATTCTGGTAGTCCTGATCATCGTCGGACTGCTGGCGGCACTGGCGGTGTTCAATATGGCCGGCAGCTCCCAGCAGCGCGAGCTGGAAAGCCAGGTTCGGGAGCTCTACCTCCTGATGCAAACGGCACAGGAACAGGCGGTTCTCAATAACCTGGAAATGGGCTTGCTGCTGGAAGAAGACGGTTATCGGTTCGTGGCGTTTCAGGATAAGACAGGCGAGTGGAAATCCTCAGGTGAGCGCATATTCCACAAGAGAACCCTCCCGGAATGGTTGACCGTTACCCAGTATATCGAAAGTGACGCTCCGCGACTGGCCTCGGCCGAGGATCGGCTCAGGCCAGACGTGGTGTTCTTCTCCAGTGGTGAAACCACACCGTTTGAAATCGAATTCACCCTGGGCCGGGACACTGACCTGATGCACGTGGTTGCTTCAGATGGCGTCTCGCCGTTGGAATGGCGCAAACCTGGTTCCGGGGATGAGTCATGAGTCGGCCTCAGCGTGGTTTCACCCTGATTGAAGTCCTCGTCGCATTGCTTGTGTTCGGTCTGATTGCAACGGCCGCCGCCGAAGTGGGCGGGAATTACATCACCAGTTTTGAGCGCATACGTGACAAGACGCTGGCAGGCTGGGTGGCGGAAAACCGGATTAACGAACTACGGCTTCAGGATGAGCTGCCAGGGATTTCGGAGAATTCGGAAGATACCGACTTCGGAAATTTCCGCTGGCGGGTCACCACCGTTGTTGAGGCTACGGCAGAGCCCACGATGCGGCGGATTGAGGTAACCGTAGCCAAATACTCCGGGGCGCAATCAGAACCGTTTGCCGTTCATACCCTGGCTGCCTTCCTGGGAGAAACCTGATGGGCATGCCCGCGCGCAAGGTCAGGTTAGCCGGGGAGTCCGGTTTTACGCTGATGGAGGTACTGATTGCCGTCACTATCACAGCCGTGATCGGGCTGGGTGTTTGGCAGGTGGTGAGCAGTGTAATGAACTCCCGGGACCGGGTGGATGAGGTTGCCCAGGCGTTCGACGGCTTGCAGAAAACCATGTTGCTGCTGGAACGTGACATCACCCAGATCATCAACCGGCCCGCCCGGGATGTTTATGGTGATTATTCACCGTCCTTAACCTCAAGGGATGATGCGTTTGCGTTGATGCTGACCCGCCAGGGTTGGCGCAATCCGCTTGGTCTCCGGCGTAGCGGTCTGCAGCGCGTCGGCTGGGAATATACCGGAACTGAACTGCGCCGTCGGTATTGGCCTGTGGTGGATCAGGGGCAGGAAGACGAAAGCCTGGACATTCTGATGCTGGACGAGGTTCTGGAGTTTGAAATCCGGTTTCTGGATGAGAACGGTAACTGGCAGGAGCAATGGCCGGAAGATGACGCTTTGGCGCAGATGACGCCGGGTACCCGACCCGACATCTCCTTGCCTCGTGGGATTGAGATTACACTGGAACATGAACGCTTTGGTGAGTTAGTCCGCACATTCAGCTTGCCGGATTTTGAACCGTCGCAGGCCCAGGCGGTGATCAATCAGCAACAGGAGACTCAGACCGAGTCGGAAGATGACGCGGCTGAAGACGGATCTGGCCAGGCCGCGGGCGGGGTGACCGGCAATGATTAAGTTTGCCGGGAGCAGGCAGCAGGGCGTCGCCCTGATCATGGTGCTGTTGGCGATGGCCCTGGTGGTGTTGATGGCATCGGGCATGACCCGCCAGCAAAGCCTGCGGGTGTTCAAGGCTGGCCATTACCTGGCCCAGCAACAAGGCCAGAGTATTGCTCTGGGTGCCGAGGAATTTGCCAAGCGTATTCTGGTTCGGGACTACGAAGAGGATAAGGAAAACAGTGTGATGGTCGACAGTCCGGATGAGTTCTGGGCCATGCACGCTGCCATTCTGCCTCTGGACGACAGTGGTGTTGCCGAGGTCCAGATCGATGATCTTGGAGGCAGAATCAACCTGAACGATCTGGTTACCGCGAGCGGAGAAGTGGACCCCATCACCAAAGACCGGCTCACCCGGTTATTTCGTGCTCTGGGTATCACTGGCCTCACCGTAGACCCGCTCATTGACTGGATGGACGCCGACGACCAGGCCATCAGCGCTTATGGTGCCGAAGACGGCCAGTATCTGATGGCAGACCCTCCGTATCGCACTGGCAACCAGCCCTTTGTTTCCATTACCGAGTTGCGTCTGATTGAGGGCATGACCGAGGAAATCTATGCTGCGCTGCGGCCTCATCTGGTGGCGCTGCCAGTCTCCGGCGTCGGCATTAACGTGAATACCGCGACGGCCCAGGTTCTGATGAGTCTGCACGAGGATATGAATGAGGCTCAGGCGGAATCGATTATTGCCAAGCGCGAAGAAGAACGATTCGAAAACCTTCAGGATTTCCTGGCACTGCCGGAGTTCTCGGGGATGGGGCTGAAAGCCAACGGGTTAACGCTTCAGACCCGTTTTTTTGAAGTTGTCTCACGGATTACCTACGATAATCGTGTCGTCAATATGGTCAGCACCGTGTATAGAAACCCGGAGGGCGAAGTCCGGACGGTTCACAGGGATACCGGGCAGAAGAATCGCATTACCAAGGAACCTTACACTTTCTCAGAAGGATAACCATGTCTTACCGCCTTTTTGTCCGGCCGGTGCCTCCGTATGCGGACCCGGACCAGAGCCCCGATGCCCAGCTGTTCAGCTGGGTGCTCCAGGATGCCAGTGGCGATGCTCAGGCCAGAGGCACGGCTGATACACGGGAGCATATCGAGCAAACGCTGGCACAGAATGCGCTGGAGAAAGTGCTGCTGATCGGACTGATTCCCGGTGATGAGGCGGTTTTCTGTCTGGCGGATATACCGGCGAAACAGACCCGTTTTATTCAGCAGGCCTTGCCGTATGCCGTTGAGGAGCAGATAGCCCAGGACATTGACTCGGTTCATCTCGCGCTGGGGCCGCACACGCCTGAGGGCTACCGGGTTGCTGCCATCGATCGCGAGCAGATGGCTCGCTGGCGCCAACTGTTTTCTGGCTGGTACCACGCCCGTCTGGAGGCCGTCTATCCAGACGCTTCACTGTTGCCAGCGGCGGAATCCGGATGGGTCATCTGCCTGGATGCAGAGTCGGCACTTCTGCAGAGCCAGCGGGGAGAGTGGCTGCGCATGCAGGCAGATAATCTTCCGCTGCTTGCAGTGACACTTGCTGCGCCTTCGTCTGACGAAGTGGTGGCCGAAATTCCGGTGCAGCTATATGGCACCGAGGCAGATCTGGACGCGAGCCAGGCCCTGGTGAGTGAGCTTTCGGGAACCACCGGTCTTCTTCGTATCGAAAAGAAGCCGTTGGAATTTTCGGTAACCGAGTTCCTGGCCTGGTCGTACCACCATCACTTGAGCCAGCCCATTAATCTGTGCCAGGGGGCGTTCGCGTTCAAGGCGGAGGGCAGCAGCCCCCTGAAACCCTGGAAGCCGCTTATCGCCGTGGCATCACTCTGGTTCGTGATCCAGATGGGGCTGGAGATCGGTATGGGAATCTACCAGCAGCAGCAGGCGGAGCAGCTTGAAAGCCAGGCTATGGCGGTTTACCGGAATGCCTTTCCCTCGGACCGCCGAACCCATGCCGGAAACGTACGACGTGTTATCGAAGGCCAGTTACGGGTTGCTGGCTCCCAGGGCCCTGACGTGGATTTTATCACCCTGATGAAATACACCGGCGATCAGTACGGCCGCCTGCAGAATCCCGGAGCTGTTACCTTTAACTCGATTAACTACAGCCGGAGCCGGGGCGAACTCGTGGTGGATATCCGGGCCGACAGTTATGATCGGTTAAGCCGTCTGCGTAACGGACTCGCCAGCGAAGGGCTGCAGGCCCAGATCGGTTCCGTGGTCAACGAATCCAGCGGCGCCCGAGGCCGCCTCACGGTTTCAGGAGGATAAGCCCATGTGGTCACGCATCAAGGATCAACCGGCCGTGGGCAAACTGATTGCTCGCTATGATCAGTTACCCACCCGCGACCGTCAGGCATTGACTGCTCTGGGTATAGCCCTGTTGCTGGCATTGATTTATCTGCTGATCTGGCAGCCGGTGACTCAGTTTCATGACCGGGCTGCCTCGAGTCGTGAGAATGCCGCAGAACTCCTGGCCTGGATGCGGGCCAACGAGACGACCATTCAGCGCCTGGGCTCGGCTGGTGGCGCAGCGACAACTGCGGCAGGGGCTGACAAGCCTGAAGACGGGCGGGCATTGATGGCCCTGGTGACTCGTTCAGCCGGAGAGGCGGGGCTTTCTTTGCAACGCTTCGAGCCCAGCGGTGAGGGTGCCATCCGGGTCTGGCTTGAAAACGCCGCCTACGCTGATGTGGCAGCCTGGCTTGAGCGTTTGCACAGTAATCATGGCGTGGTGATTGACCAGGCCGCACTTGATCGGGGCAATGGGCCCGGGCAGGTATCCGTGAGGCTTACGCTGGCGATCTGACCGGCAAGCGTGACCCCACACTAGCGAGGGAGCAACACGATGGCAGACAACAACAATAATGCTGAAGCTGTTCTGGTTCGCCTGGACGAGACGGCACGAAACGAGGCCCAGTCGGTGCTTTTTCATGCCTATCGGGAGGAGCCGACATTCCAGTACCTGTTCGATCACCGGAAACCCGGTTACAGCCAGAGGGTGAGGGCGACCATCCGGGAATTGATCGACCTTTATCTGGAGCTGAATCAGGATGCCATCGGTGTGATGGTGGACGAAACACTGGTTGCTGTTGCGTTTGTGGGTGAGCCGGAACTCAGGCTGAATCTGGCAGACCAGCTTGGCTGGCGGGTGCGTATGGTTCTGACGGCGGGCTTTTCATCTACGCGCCGGTATCTGGAGTATCATCGCAGGATTCGCGACCTTTTGCCGCAGAGGCAGGCGCATCAGTTGCCGTTGATGGGAGTCAACCCAAAATACCAGCACAAGGGGTATGGTCGGATGTTGCTGCAGGCAGTGGAGCGCCTGTGTGAGGAAAACCCCCGGGGCAGTGGATTGGTGCTCGATACCGGGAACAGCCGTTACCTGCCGTTTTATGAATCCGAGGGGTTCCGAAGCCTGGGCAAGATCCGGCTTGGTGATTTTGAAGACCACGTGTTGTTCCGGGAAGTGCTCGCAGACGATGATCAGTCGAGTGAGCCCCGGCAACAGCAATCTTGAAGTAAACAGGAGAAACAGTGTCTGAGAGCCATGATTTTGATCTGATCGTTATCGGGGCCGGTTCCGGCGGTGTCCGGCTCGCCCGCATGTCGGCCCAGCGCGGTGCCCGGGTGGCGGTGGTGGAATCCCGTTACCTGGGAGGAACCTGCGTTAACGTGGGTTGTGTTCCGAAAAAACTCTTTGTCTATGGAGCGCACGTCAGGGAAGAGCTCGAAGATGCACACGGATATGGCTGGTCTGTGCCAACAGACGATGTCTCGTTTGACTGGCCAACGCTGGTCGCCAACAAGAATGCCGAGATAGAGCGCTTGAATGGCATTTATGGCCGATTGCTCGAGAATGCCGGCGTCACCATCATTGAGGGTACGGCCAGTCTCCGCGACCCTCACACGGTGATCGTTGGTGATAGAGCTTTTTCGGCAGCGCACATCACAGTTGCCACGGGCAGCTGGCCAGTGGTTCCGGATGTTCCCGGCAAGGAATTTCTGCTCACCTCCAATGAGATGTTTTACCTGCCACAGTTACCGCGCCACGCCGTTGTCTGGGGCGGTGGTTACATTGCCGTCGAGTTCGCCGGCATTCTCGCGGGTCTTGGTGTGGAGACCACGCTGCTGTACCGGGGCGAGCTGTTCCTGCGAGGGTTTGACGAGGATATCCGCAAGTTCACGGAACAGGAGATGCGCAAGAAAGGCGTGGATCTCCGGTTCAATGTCACGATTGAATCTGTCGAGCAGTTGAATGCTCACTACCAGGTGAATCTGAGCGATGGCAGCAGCATGGAGACCGGGCTGGTTATGGCTGCGACAGGTCGCCGCGCGCTCGTAGACGGACTCGGGCTGACCGATCTGGGAGTGGAACTCAATGCTTCGGGTCATGTTGAGGTGAACGATCATTTCCAGACGGCGGTACCGTCCATCTCCGCCCTTGGTGATGTCATCGGAACGCCGCAGCTAACGCCGGTTGCGCTGGCGCAGGCCATGGTGCTGTCCCGGCGGCTGTTTGGTGATGGCCAGGGTGATATGGACTACAGCGCAATACCGACCGCTGTCTTCTGTCAGCCTAATATCGGAACGGTCGGGTTGACCGAGAAAGAAGCGCGGGACGCGGGGCATTCGCTGCGGATTTACCGTTCCGAGTTTCGCCCCATGAAGTACACCCTGAGCGGCCGTGATGAGCGCTGTCTGATGAAGCTGATTGTGGATGATAGTTCAGACAAGGTTCTGGGCGCCCATATGGTTGGGCCCGATGCCGGTGAAATCATCCAGGGACTGGCGGTGGCTATTAAAGCCGGTGCCACCAAGGCCCAGTTTGACGCTACGATGGGCATTCACCCGACATCCGCTGAAGAGTTTGTCACCATGCGAGAGCCGGTGGCCTGACAGGGTGGATAGCGCCGGAGTGAAAAACCTGCCAACTCCGGCGCTCGTTGTTACACGCGAATCCAGCGAGAGAGTACCTCCCGGAGCGTATCCCTGCGCACGGGCTTGGTTAGATAGTCGTTCATACCTGCTTCTTTGCAGGCTTTCTCAGTATCCTCAGACACATCTGCGGTCAGTGCGATAATGGGTACGCCGCTCTGACCATTTCCCTGTTCCCAGTCGCGGATCATGCGGGTGGCATCATAGCCATCCATCACTGGCATCTGGCAGTCCATCAGAATGACATCATAACCTTCGTGGTCATTTTTGATCCGTCTAACAGCATCGGTGCCATTGGTCACGCATTCGGTCTGGAACCCGAACTTCCGCAACAGCGCTTCCGTTACTTTCTGGTTCACCAGATTATCCTCGACCACGAGGGCCCGGGCGGTACCGGTGACCTGTTCCCGTGGCTCATCGGTTGGAGGGTTCTGATAGGCTAGTTCGAATGGCAGCTCGAACCGGAATGAGGACCCCTGGCCGATGTCGGACTCCACCTGCACATGCCCGCCCATCAATTCGACCAGGCGCTGAACCAGCGACAGCCCGAGCCCTGTGCCACCGTGAGCCCGGTTATCGCCGGTGTCGAGCTGCTCAAAGCTGTTGAAGACACTTTGCAGTCGTTCCGCAGGAATACCAGAGCCTGAATCCTTAACCGAGCATTGGACGAGTACGCAGTGGTTTTCAAGCTCAAGCCAGTTCACCCGGATACCGACGAACCCTTCGCTGGTGAACTTCAGTGAGTTGTCGATCAGCCCGGCAAGGATCTGTCTCACTCGCGGCGCATCCCCCAGCACGGCAGGATGCCGTGGCCATTCACCGAGGAATTGGAGATCCAGGCTCAGCCCCTGCTTTTCTGCGGCGTGACGGTATGAGGCGACGCAATTGGTGAACAGGCTCTGAAGATCGAAGGCCCGTTGGTCCAATACCAGATTGCCATTGTCCATTCTGGCGTAGTCCAGGATATCGGAGATCACGGTCAGCAGGTCTTCCGTGGATTGCCGCGCCGTGGTCAGGTAGTCGCTCTGACGCTTGGTCAACGGCTCTTCATGAATCAGGTCAACCATGCCGAGCACGCCGTTCAGAGGAGTCCGAAGTTCGTGACTCATGGTAGCGAGAAACTCTGACTTGGCCTGGCTGGCGTGTTCCGCTTTCTCCCGGGCACTTTCAGAAATCGCCAGTGTCTGGTCTCGGGCAGATCGAAGTTGTTCCAGGTGAACTGCGAGTTCGTTCAATTGTTGCTGTATCTCCGCAATTTCCCGGGCACTGCCCTTGCTCGAGACCGGTTGCGTGGTGTAGTCACCAACAATCAGCTTGCCAACGCGGCTGGATAGTTGTCGCATGGGCTGAAGGATATTGTTCAGGAAATGGTTTGCCAGCAGCAGGCTGAACACCAGCAAGGCAAAGCCCACGGTCAGTGAGCTCCAGAGAATATCCTGCCTTCGGGTTTCCAGAACGTCGGGGTTCACCCCGACTTGCACCAGTCCTACCCGAAGCGATCCGGAATTGAAGTTCCAGCCGCCGGTAAACCAGTCACCCGCTCCTCCGGAACCGATCTCCAGCGGTTCCTGAAGAATCTCGGCCTCATAGATGTCGAAGATCCTGGTTGCTGTGTGTTCCGATTCAACACCTCGGCTGACAAAACCGAGCTCTTCACCAACAACGTCGGTCACGCGAATCCAGTCTGCTTTGCTGCGTTTCAGGGACTGCCCGAGGACCTGCTCCAGAGCCGTTGAGTTACCGGAGACCACGGCATACTCAAGTGCTGGGGCGAGGCTGTCAGCAAGCATCTGACTGCTCTGGGCCAGGTCCAGACGGGCATCTTCGAGACGGGCTGAGGTAAAGAAAACCATCAATGCCACAAAAATCACAACCGCGGGCAGGGCGCCAAGCAGGAGAAGACGCCGCGAGAGCGACATGCCGGGAGTGTTGGCTGTGGTGTTCATTGGCCTGCCTCCTGGTTGTTCTCGCTAATCATGTTTTGTACCGCCTGGGCAATCCACTCCCGTTCTGGCAGCGGGATGTTCAGGGATCGCGCAACCTGCTGGTTTACTTCAACCCGATATTCGTCAGGGTAGGTTGGCGCCGGGAAGGTGCCTGAGTCGAAATAGGTTGTCAGGTGACTGGCTGCAAGCTCAGCCATCTCAATGAATGGCGCATAACTGGAGGCGAGGGCGCCGGCCTTGACATAGGCCTGGCTCGGGCCGATCAGGATCTTGTTCCTGCGATAGGCGGTCAGCAGAATGTGTTTGATATTGCGTGGGTTGTAAATGGCATCATCCTGCCCGGCAAGCAGAAAATCACCGAAGCTGAGGGCTCGAATCAGGCTTGGGATAAGTTGATCCTCGGTATCGGCAATAAAGACCTTGGCTTCCAGGCCGTAGGGTGCCAGTTGATCGATGAGGGGTTCGTAAAGTTCTACGCTTTCGGTCGTGGCAAGTAAGGCGACGCGGGTTGCCTGGGGCAGGATGACCTTGCCCGTCAAGGCTTGCCGTAATAAGGGCGCATCGTAATAGACGGCAGACACCTGGCCGGAAAAGCGTGTGGTATAACCCTCGATGAAATCCTTATCAACCAGTAATGCCAAAACCGGAAGATCCCTGTTGGCCTGGCGCACCCGTGAGAATGCGGCAGGCCCTATTGCGATCACAGGTTCATTCTCGAGAACAGCGAGCTGGCTTTCGATCAGTGGCTCCAGTGTGACCTGGTCGCCAAGCTGTTCTGTCAGCAGGCGGGCAACATGGTCATCCAGAGCGGCATTTCCAGATCCGGCGATATAGGCTGATCTGGTCCCCGATTCCTGGCCCAGGGCGAGACCAGAATCAACGAACAACAAAGCCATCAGCCAGACCAACATAGAGGTGACTCTGGCAAGTCTGGATGTACGGCCCGTTGTAACGTTACCGTTTGCGTTGAGCATCGTCTGACAGTTGGTCCATTCCATTGACTGTTTAGTTTCCTGCCCTGCACACCGTCAAAAGCGAATACCGGCTTCAACAAAAAACTGATTATGATCTTCGATGTTGTTGTCTGAGCTTAGCTCAGGTTCCCGGTTCAGGTAATGTTGCATGGATAGCGCGATTTCAGCCGTATAACGGGGCTGGAATATCTGTTTCACCAACCGGGTATCAAAGCGCTCAAACCGGGTGTTGAATTCGTCGGCCCAGTAAAATGCACCAGACCACTTAAAGCCTGCGGGAAGATCCTGAATAACCGCCAGGCTGCCCGAGTGCCGGACAGACATCCGCTCCAGCAGTTCGGTCATGTAGCGCTGCTCGTTTTCGTTTACCGTGCCGTCAGATTCCAGAATCGGCGCGCCGGTATACCAGGTCTCCTGATCAAGATAGCCGTAGCTTGCTCGAAGCAGGGTGCCGGGAAAATCGAGGCTGGCCTCTATCTCAAAACCCTTCTGGTCAACGGCCACGTTGTTTTCCAGCGTCCATTCCTTGAGCTGGATAACGCCACTGATCATGTCTCTGAGCTCATCGCGAAAGCCTCTGACTTCCAGCGAGAACAGCGCTTGATCCAGAGGAAACTGCCCGAAGTAGCTGATTTCGTGCGAGGTAATGGTCTCCTCCTCAAGATCGTTACCCAGTGTGAGGATACCTGTTTCCTGGGCGGCGTCCTCAATGGTGACGCGGCGACCTTCAAGGTCAGAATAGATTGCCGGTCTGACATTACGTAGGGTGTATCCCCAGTCAGGGCTTTGTTCAAATCCATCAGGCGTTCTGACAGCCTGGGAGAACACAAACCTCAGGGCATGGTTATTGTTTACCACGAAGTTTGCGGCTGCGCGGGGAGAGAAATAGCTGTCGCCTGTGGTGCTGGTTCGCTCCCAGTTGCCGCCGGCATTAAAGGTGACCCATTGCCAGGGACTGTATTCCAGGTTGCCGAACAAGCGGGACTGATAGTTGTTTCCGCGCCCGTTGAAGTAGGTTTCTGAACGGAAGATATCTTTACGGAAACCCGCGCCGGAAACCAGTTTCAGGCGGTCGCTGACAATCAGCGTATCCTGAGCTTCCAGTTCAATCCGGGTATCTTCGGAATCTGCATCCACTACTGCAAAAGCGTCGGGACCGCCCTGGGATATGAAACAGCGCCGTTCCCGCCCGCCGGCCGTGTACGTGTACTCGTACAATGGAGTGTTGTTTCGGAGGCATTCCACCGTGCTGTCCGGGAAACTGATGGCATATTCCTGGCGCCGGTCAAAGTTCTCAACGCTGGCCTGCAAGTGGATGAAATGCTCGCTTGAGAAACTATGGTTGAGCTTGCTTTGCAGATAGTAGTCCCGCACGTCGATGTCCGGATGGTCCAGCGGATTGAGTTCGCCGCTTTTGTCCTTGTCCTGGTATTTGGTGCCATCGACCACGCCGCCCTGAAGTTCCAGGTTAGTCCCCGGCGTAAATGTCAGTCGAGAATCGTAGATAAAAGAGTTGATGTCGTGGCCATCATTGAACGGGAAACGTTCATCGTCATCGATCTGATAATCAAATCCGTCGAACTTGCGTTTCTCGAAACTCAGGCGCCAGTCGTAGCTCGAATCCGCATTTCCGGTGGAGGCAAAAGTGCGCAGGTAGCCCCTGGAGCCACTGGTGACCGTCGTTTCCAGGTTGGCGCTGTCCGCAGGATCCCGAGTAATGATGTTGATAGTGCCCAGAAATGCATTGATACCATAGGCGGCCGAATTCGGTCCTCTGGCTACCTCAATGCGCTCGATCAGCTCGAGGGGCACAGGCATGGTTTCCCAGTCCATGTCGGACAGAGTGGCCCGGTGAGCCGTCCGGCCGTCTACCAGAACCTGCATTCTCCGCTGTTCGTAGTGGACTGTGCCGTGGTAGGTAACTACGGGTTGATGGCTGCCAACAAAGTTCACCACCATGCCTGGCACCAGGCGGAAGACTTCATACAGGCTTCTGATACCCAGATCCCGAATCAGGTCTCCGGCAATCACCGTCGTACTGCCGGGTACTCGGGTTTTGGGCTGCCGCAGTCTGGTGGTGGTCAGCACTTCCGGTATCGTGGCGTTCAAGCCGGGAATACTGTCCTCGAAACCGGAATCGAGAGTTTGTGCGGTGCCGGGTAATGCCGTCCCGCTCAGCGCTGCAGAGAGGGAAACCGACAGCCATATGCGTCCTTGCAAGCGATGAAGAGAGCGTTGCTTTGCAAACCGGTAATTCGTAATGGCCATGTGTGTCGTTCTATAATTTGCCGAGATGAAAATATTGTTATGGTTCTCAACTAATCCTAAGTGAGAGAGCCCCGTTTGTCTCCATAAAGAATACAGATTTTCCATTATCGGAGTTGCTGTTGTATGAACTGTTGGGATCTTCTCGGAATCGAGCCGACTGGCGACCAGGATCGGATACGCCAGGCCTACGAGCGTCAGTTGAAGTTTGCGTCAGGCGATGAGGCCCAGGCCCTGGAGCGGGCCTACCGTGAAGCGACCGGTGGCGCGGAGCCCCAATCGACGGCCAATGCGCCGGACGGAGTCCCGTCATCAAGCCCGACAGACAATGATTCCGGACAACTCCGCTATGAAGACGCTGATTCCCGGGCGTTTACGTCCGAAGAGGCCCAGGTTACCCGGGAAGTCATTATCCAGATCAGGGCGTTGATGAACGATAATTACCGCCAGCAGGACGTTGCTATCTGGAAGGCCATCCTGTGTGAACCCCCGGCAGATCGTGTTGATATTCGCCGGGAGATTGGTCGCCAGTTGGAGCCCCAGGTTCGCCCGCTGGCAGAAAACGGCGCGCTTCCGGCTCCGGTCGCGCGCTTTCTGGGGGACTGGTTCGAGTGGTTCAGCCTGAAAGATGTTGTTGAAGAGTCGGATCCACGGACTTACCCGGAGTCGGATATGCTATCTGGCCGAGGCATGGGGGAGGGGGAAAGCGATTCCGCCGACCAGCCTCCACAGATGGTCAATTTCTGGCCGGCGGTTATTGGCTGGATTGTGGGTTTAGCGATTCTGGCAACCATTTTCGGAGGCATGGGCGGGGGCTGATTTTGCCTGTTGAATTTTCTCACGATACTTCTGCGCAAGAATGGCCCCGACAATCACCTGGATCTGGTTGTAGCACATAATCGGCAACACGATCATGCCAAACCCCGGATGGCCAGAGAACAGCACTTTGGCCATCGGCAATCCAGATGCCAGGCTCTTCTTCGAACCACAGAAAACCACCGCGGCTTCATCCTCCAGACTGAACCCCAGCTTTCTCACCATCAATCGAGCGATCAGCATAAACAGCCCCAACAAGCCGAAGCAGATCAGAATCGCCAGGACGATGGCCTGTACCGGAAGGTTCTGCCACAACCCGCTAACCACGGAGTGAGAGAAGGCGGAGTATACGATGATCCAGATCACACACTGGTCATAGCGCGCCATCAGTGACTCATTGCGTGACAGGTAGCCGCCGAGCCAGGGGCGCAGGGCATGGCCAACCGCAAATGGCAGCAGTAGCTGAAGCACGATGTCTTTCAGTGCCTCGGCAACCGAGAACTCTCCGGCGCCCGAGGTGGATACCAGGAGCAGCAACAGAAACGGTGTCAGCATCATGCCGAACACATTGGATGCGGCCGCACTGCAGATGGCAGCCGGTACGTTGCCCCGGGCCATGGCGGTGTAGGCAATCGAAGAAGATACAGCGGATGGAAGTACGCCCAGATACAGAAAACCCAGCCCCAGGTCTTTGGGCATCCACTCGGGCGCAATAGTGCTCAGCTCATTGACCGGCAGTACGGCAAGGGGGAAAAACACGAAGGTGAGGGCGGTAATCAGGATGTGCAGCCGCCAATGGGTGGCGCCGTCGATGATCTGCTGTCTGGACAGGGCTGCGCCATGAAAGAAAAACAGTAAGGCCACTGCGATGGTGCCTGCGGTGCCGAGCGCTTCTGCCGCCTGTCCCGTCACCGGCAGGAACGAGGCGAGAACAATGGCGCCAAGTAACAGCAGGGTAAAGGTGTCTATCCGGAATTTCACAGCTTACTCCTTACCACTGAGGGCATTGAGGCTTGGTGTCAGAAGCGCCCTCGACAGTGCCTCCGCTTTATCGGCATCTTTCCGGCGAATGGCTGCCAACAGCAGTTCGTGGGCTTCCTGGCTGGGTTCCGGGAGGTCTGAATCCATTTCGGTTCGCTCGATGGTCTGGCTGACCGCGTGAGAGAAATAGTCGTAGAGCTCAATCAGGGCAGAATTGTGAGATGCACGCACCAATGAGTGATGAAACCGCTCGTCGTGCTGTATACGGTCCGTAATGACTTCTCCGGCCGCCGCTCGCGCATCCAGGGCCTCGGTCATGGCTTTAAGATCCGCTTCGTTGCGGCGCCTTGCTGCCAGGCGCGCCGCTTCCGTCTCCAGCGTAATCCGGACCTCAATCTGCTCTGCCAGTCGGCTCCGGGCAATTCTCCTAAGTGTTTCTCCGGCGTCCCTGTTTGCGCGCACGTAGGTCCCGTCTCCCTGTCGGGTTTCCAGCATGCCAACGTGCACCAGAACCCTTACGGCTTCGCGGATTGTATTGCGACTGATCCCTAAAGCCTCCGAGAGCTCTGCCTCGACGGGTAAGCGAGTACCTACCGGCCATTCCCCGCTCTCAATCGTTTTCCGGAGACTGTCGATGGCGGTTTCGACCAGCGAACCTTTGCGGATTGGTGTCAGCATAATGGATCATCCCTCTATATGGTGATCCAATCATCCTATGTTTAAGAGCGCGGTTCAACCCTGGCGTTGAAATTCATGAGAGACCTCGGCGGGGCGGTTCCGTGCTGCCGGGCTCAGGCGTTCACCGGGTCAAGAAACTGGTAGTCGGCGGTATCCACTGACCGGGTCGCAAACCGGTAACTGAAGGTGAAGCCGGGCCAGTTCACGGTGTTTCGCCCATGCTCGTCCAGATACCAGGAGCTGCAGCCAGCATCCCATACACTGCCTTCCAGGCCGCGCTGAACCACCTGGCAGTATCGACTCTGGCGATCCTCCCGTACATCCATGGCCGCGCCGGGATAGCGGGAGAGGGCGTCCAGGGCACTTAACACGTACCGGTACTGAGATTCGAGCATGAACAGAATCGAATTGTGTGCCAGGTTGGTATTCGGGCCATAGAGCATGAAGAGATTGGGGAATCCGCTGACTGAGATGCCTTTGAAAGCTTTGCTGCCGTTGGACCATGCGTCATTCAGCGCCAGACCCTCACGGCCGGCAATGTGGATGGGCGAGAGAAACTCGCTGGCCCGGAAGCCAGTACCGAAGATGATGATGTCGGCAGGCCGGTGCTCGCCTGTTTCAGGCACGATCCCGGTCTCATCTATTCGGGCGATGCCGTCTGTGAGCAGGTTGACGTGGGGCTGATTGACCGCTCGGTACCAGTCGTTGGAGATCAGGATTCGCTTGCAGCCAATGCGGTAATCGGGGATCAAATGGTGGAGTTTATCCGGGTCTGTTACCCAGCGGCGGGCTTCTTTTCGGGCCTGATGGGCGAACAGATCCAGAATCCACGAGAAACGGGTAAATGCCAGAGCCCGGGATTCGTTCTTCCAGTAAATGAGGCCCCGGTAGAGGCGGTCCCACAGTGGCAGCTTTTTAAACAGTGTTTGCTCAAACTGGTGAAACGGCCGGTCCGGCTTGGGCAATACCCAGGCGGCTGAACGCTGGTAAAGGTCCAGTTGCCCGACCAGTGGCGTAATTTCCGGCACAAACTGAATCGCGCTGGCGCCGGTTCCTATCACCGCAACGCGCTTGTTGTGAAGCTCGGTATGGTGCTGCCATTGGGCGGAATGAAAGCAGGTGCCCCGGAAGGTCTCGAGCCCCGGAATATTCGGCATGGCTGGCCGGTTCAACTGGCCAGTGGCGGTGATTAACACGTCGGCGCTGAAAGTGTCGCCGGTTTCGGTCAAGACGTGCCACTGGTTGCCGTGATCGTCAAATGTTGCGGATGTTACCACCTGATTGAACTGGATGTGAGGCTCCAGTTGGTATTTGTGAACACAGGATTCCATGTATTCGAGGATTTCAGGCTGAGCTCCGAATTTCCGGCTCCAGTCGTGTTTGGGCTCGAACGAGTAGGAGTAGAGGTGGGACTGAACATCGCAGGCTGCGCCGGGGTAGGTGTTGTCACGCCAGGTTCCGCCCACACCGCCGGCCTTTTCCAGCAGAGTCAGGTCCGTAAATCCTGCCTGTTTGAGTTTGATGGCCATACCGATTCCGCCGAATCCGGTACCGATAATGAGAACAGAGGGTTTTCGGGTGCGAGCGTGGGCCATGGATAATCCTTGTTATTGTTGTACACCAGCGACTATAACGGCCTGTTTGTTTAATACATAGGCCGAATTAACCGGATTGATTGTCCGAAAAGGTCAGTAACTCCTCGGCTTTCTGAGCCATCAACTCCCGCAATACCGGCGACTCAAACTGGCGCCGGATACGAATGGCGTAAAACTCCTCGAATACGCCGGGCAGGGCGCCGTAGTCTTTCAACTCGCCGTTTCTCAACTCATCCCGGACCACCACCGGCGGCAGTATGGCGTAGTGCCCGCTGTCCCGGGTCAGCAAACGCATCATGGCCATGTCGTCAACTTCAGCGATGATTACAGGGTGAATGTGGTGGTGATCACAGAGCTGATCGAAGGCCTGCCGGATGTTGTTGTCAGGCCCGGGCAGAATCAGAGGTCGGTCGCGCAGAATATCGGGAAACCCGGGGGCATCCTGGCTGCCCGGTGGCCCGATTACGCTGACCGACTGGCGGGCTATACGACGTGAGCGCCAGGGCGTTTCTTCGTCACCTTGTACTGGCTGATTCGACAGAATCAGATCGAGTCGGTGCGCTGATAAACGGCGAAGAAGGTCGTCAAGGCTCCCGCTTTGCAGCTTGAGCTCCAGATCTTTTCGTCCCAGCAGGGGCCGCAGGAAGCCTTCCTGAAAGTTTCTGGAGAGGGTTGCGACCGCACCGACTTTCAGAGTTTCCCGGTTGGCCTGACGCCCGGTACGAAACAGCGCCTCCAGTTCCTCCCCCTGGCGGAAAATCTCCTCAGCGTAGGTAAAGGCTACCCGCCCGGCCTCCGATAGTCGCAGTCGCCGCCCCTCCCGGACAAAAAGATCGTAGCCAAGGCTTTCCTCCAGCTTTCGTATCTGGCCGGACAATGCGGACTGTGAGATATGCAGTGATTCGGCTGCCCGGGTGAGGTGTCCGGTTCGAGCCACAGTCCAGAAATAGTAGAGGTGATGGTAGTTCAGACGCATGGTGGTCTCTTGTCTGTTCTTTAAAAGTGAACGATTTAATCTTTATAAACCATTTTATGTATGAGTGCATTAACGGCAAAGTAGGCGTGAACCTGAAGGAGCCCAACATGACAACACTTACCACGACTGCTTCGCTCGTGCTGTTGATGGCCTGGCTGGCCCTGCCTGTTGCCCTGCTGGCGCTGGCTGGATTCGCCAACTGGACGAAAAACCCTCTCAAACTGGCTCATTGCTGGCGCCTGGCGGAAAGCGGTTTCAGGCTGTTGCTGCTGGCAACTGCCACCATTGGTGCAGTCCTGTTGTTTGACCGGCTGGTGTTTGATACCGGTCTGCCGGAGCTCGGCATTCGACTGGGGTTGTACCCGGACGGTCTGGCGGTATGGATGGCTCTGATGGTCTGTTTCATTGCCTGGGTCATTCTTCGTTATACCCGGGACTACCTGCGTGGCGACCCGGCTTATAATGCGTTTTTGCCCTGGTTCCTCACTACAGTGGTCAGTGTACTGGTGCTGGTGTTTACCGATCACCTGCTGGTGCTGGCTGGCGCCTGGGTGGGTGTAAGCCTCTCATTGCACCAGCTCCTGACGCTGTACGCGGAACGGCCACAGGCTCGCCTTGCGGCAGCTCAGAAGTTTATTGCCAGCCGGCTTGGTGATGCCGCCATTCTGGCAGCGGTACTGTTAATCTGGAATCACTACGGCAGCTTCCGCATCCCTGAAATCTATGCTTTGGGCGAACACCTGGGCCGTGAATCGCAGTCGCTGACCATCGCTTCTGTGTTGCTGGCGGTGGCTGCTGCGCTCAAATGTGCCCAGCTACCGTTCCACGGTTGGCTGATCCGGGTGATGGAAGCTCCCACCCCTGTGTCAGCACTTCTGCACGCGGGCGTAGTCAACCTGGGCGGTTTCCTTTGGCTGCGACTGTTCCCGGTGTTTGAAGGCTTCACGGCAGGGCACATGATCCTGCTGGTTGTTGGCGGGGCAACCGCCATCGTCGCCGTGTTCACCATGATGACCCAGAATTCAGCGAAACATGGCCTGGTCTGGTCCACCAATGCCCAGATGGGCTTCATGCTGTTCGAGATTGCGCTGGGCGCCTACACGCTGGCACTACTGCACCTGCTGGCTCACTCCCTGTACAAGGCGCACTCGTTCCTGGCCGTTGGCCGTACCGTCAAAGTCTCCCGGATTGCGTTTTCAGAGCAAATCAGCAAGTCGCAAGCCGGTCTCGCATTGCTGGCCTCTGGCCTGGCCGCCGCCCTGCTGTGGCAGGCCCCGCAACTGGTGGCCCACAAGTCGGTACTGGCGGCCTTGCTGGTGTTCGCGGTTGGCGCTGCCGTTCTGGGTACACCGGGAGCAAGCCAAAAAGGCGCCCGTGTCGTCGTGTTGCTGCTGGCCGTTGCTCTGGTCCCCCTGTACGGGGTGCTTAACTGGCTGCTGAGCACCGCTTTGCCTCAGACCGCGCACACAGCCTTGCCGGTTGGTGCTGAGTGGTTCGCCTGGGTAATTCTGGCCGTGCTGTTTATGTTGTCGCTGGTGCTATTCGCCCGCCCGCAGGGCGTGGTGGCGCAGAAGCTCCACTGGCACTTCAGCCAAGGACTCTATCTCGACAAGCCTTTCGAAAAGCTTACCCGCCGCTGGGCACAAACCTGGCTCAATGCCCACGGTAAACCGGCCGACATCCGATTGCGGCACGGGGCTCTGACTGGAGAAAGATCATGAACGCACCTGTTACGTATTCTGCTTCCTGTGAACAGGTTATTCCGGAGCTTGTTAATGAAGCCTGCGAACGAATTGCGCCCATCTGGCCGTTAGATCGCTGGATCGCAGTTAACCCCTGGTGGGGCAGCAGGACTGGACCTGTCGAAAAGGTTTCCCGAGAACTGGACAACCTGTTCGGGGCAGGGTTGTTGATGCCTCCGGCTTTCTACCGGAAAGCCTGGGATGGCGGCCGTATTCAGCGTCCCCACCTTGAGGAAGCTGCCCGCGAAGCGGGCTTGAAAGATGATAGCCAGGCGCTCCTGGCCCAGCTTTCCGGGGCAGCATCAAATCAGCCAGGGTTTGTGTCGGCTCTTGGTTACACCCGCCGTGGTCAACAGGAACCGTCCCTCGAGGAGGTCCGGGAAGAGATCGGACGCGCCTGTGCGCGCTACTTCGACCTGCGTCAGAATCGCTGGCAGGTTTCTGGTACAAAACAGGATCTGTATCAGTTCTGGCTTAGTCAGTCCGGACGCTCTCTGGCCCGGAAAGCCAGCGTGGAAATGTTGCTGAAGCCTGACTGGCAGGAAGCGGCTGCAACGGTAGCCCGTGAGTTGCCTTACAGCAGCCGCCAACTGCCCCTGGTGATCCACCACCTGCTCGGCCATTTGCTGGGCTGGGCATCCTGGTGCAGAGGTGTGGACTGGCGAGCAGCACTGGGCGATCCTCATGAAAGCGGTACCGAACACTTCTGCGCGCAATTGGCGACCATCTGGCTCATTCATGAGGCCCATGCGCTGATCAATATGACTGAGGCAGAGCGTGAGAGCTGGCAGAATCGTTACGTCAATGCGTTCGATCTGGCGCCGGCCTCCGCTAATGAACAGGCACTCTGGATATGGCATCGGGCCTATGAGCTGGCCTGGCAGTCCCGTTTCCTTGACGATATCCGCTCCAGTGAGCGGAGCTCGCTTGCGGAACCGGATCCTGTGGCGGAAGTGCAGGCCGCCTTCTGCATAGACGTAAGGTCCGAAGTCATTCGTCGACAGCTGGAGAAGGTATACCCTGAAATCAGAACGCTTGGCGTGGCGGGCTTTTTCGGCATGCCCATTGTTCACCACAGGCATGGTCCAACCGATGACGAAGCCCGGCTGCCGGGACTGCTGGCGCCGGTGTATCGGTACTCGGAAACCCTGGGCAGTCCGTCAGAAGACCGGGAGCTGGCCCGGAAACTGGACAGCCGCGAACAGGTTCGGGAGTCCGTACGCCGGGCCAAATACTCCAGCCTGTCTACATTCACACTGGTGGAAACCACTGGCCTTGCCTGGGCCTGGAAGCTGGTTCGCGACAGCCTGAACAGAAACTCTACAAAAGCAGAGGCGGTGGAACCCGGCAGGCTCCACCACTGCGTGGACGGCTATCCTTTGTCAGATCCTGAGCGGGTAAATCTGGCGGAAGGGCTTTTGCGGGCGATGTCCCTGACCAAAGGCTTCGCCAGCGTGTTGTTGCTGGTGGGCCATGGTGCCCATACGGACAACAACCCCAACGAAGCTGGTCTGGCCTGCGGAGCCTGTGGCGGCAAAAATGGAGGGGTAAATGCCAGAGTGGCTGCCGAGCTGCTGAATGACCGGCAGGTGAGGGCGGGCCTGGCAGAGCGTGGCATTGTTATGCCCGAGAGCACCATTGCCCTGGCGGCTGAGCATTGCACGATCACGGACAGAATAACCATTTACGGGCGGGACCAGGTGCCCGACAGCCATCAGCGGGTATTTAATACGCTGGTTGAGAAGCTTGAGGCTGCTGGCCAGGCCTGTCGCAGAGAAAGAGCCACCAGTCTTGGGCTTAATGGCAAGAGCGATGATGACCTGCTTGCCGAACTCAAACGCCGGACTCGCAACTGGGCGGAAGTGCGGCCTGAGTGGGGCCTGGCCAACAATGCCGGGATGGTGATCGGCCCGCGTTCACTTACTCGCTCACTGGATCTCGGAGGGCGCTGCTTCCTGCACGACTATGATCCGTCGCAGGACCCGTCCGGAGAGGTTCTGACCCTGCTGATGTCTGCGCCCATGGTGGTGGCAAACTGGATTAATCTGCAGTATTTCGGTTCCGTTGCGAGGCCGGATATCTTCGGCGCCGGCAACAAACTGCTGCACTCGGTGGTTGGCGGCAACCTGGGTGTCATCGAGGGCAATGGTGTCGATCTCAAGATCGGACTTCCGTTGCAGTCAGTATTCGACGGTGAGCACTGGCGCCACGAGCCAATGCGCCTTGCGGTGGTGATCGATGCACCGGCGGAACGCATTGAAGCGGTGATCCAGGGTAACGCGGATGTCCGGGCTCTGGTGGAAAACCGCTGGCTCTGGCTGCACCGAGTGGAGGGCGACCAAACGCTGCGTTACGAAGACGGCAGGTGGGTAACCACCTGACCGCCGATCACATATTGCTGGCGTTGGCTGCCTCGGTGTATTGCCAGTCGATCGTTCTCGGTTGAACGCTGTCGGCGACAAAGAGGTGGCCAACGTCGGGTACCGCGTACCAGAGTTCACCGCGGGTGGGGTTCTGGCGCGCAAACTCCGCATGGCTCATGCCGATTTCCCAGATTTCATCGCTCTGCCAGCCTTCCGGGGCAAGTTCAATACGCACTTCCGAGCCGATCAGGCTGATGGCTTCAATGCGCAGGGGCAGGCGGGCCTTGGCCGCGGGGGATCGGGACAGCTGAACTTCGTGGGGGCGCAGGTAGAGCTGGGCTTCCTGATCCTGGCGAATCCCCGGCAGGGATACCCAGGCATCGCCCTGAACCAGTTTCTGACCTTTCACCATACCCGACAACACGTTGACGTGGCCCAGGAAGTCGAAGACGAACCGGCTTTCTGGCCGGGCATACAGTCCGGTCGGTGAATTCACCTGTTCCACCTGACCCTGGCTCATAACCACCACCTGGTCTGACAGCTCCAGCGCTTCTTCCTGATCGTGGGTCACGAAAATACTGGTGAAGTGGTACTCGTCATGCAACGCTCGCAGCCAGCGGCGCAAATCCTTTCTTACTTTGGCATCCAGGGCGCCGAAGGGCTCATCCAGCAGCAGAATACGAGGCTGAGTTGCCAGCGCGCGAGCCAGAGCAACACGCTGTTTCTGCCCACCAGACAGCTGTGCCGGATAGCGTTTGGCCAGTTCGGGCAACTGAATCATCTCCAGCAGCTTGGCCACCCGTTGGCGGATTTCCGGCTTTGAGGGGCGCTGCTTTTTGGGGAGCGACTCCAGACCGAACGCGATGTTCTCGGCAACGGTCAGGTGCCGGAACAGGGCGTAATGCTGAAACACAAACCCGATGTTGCGGTCGCGAACGTGTAACTGGCTGACATCGTCACCACCGCACAGGATGCGGCCGGAATCCGAAGACTCCAGTCCGGCAATAATCCGGAGTAAGGTGGTTTTGCCGGAGCCAGAGGGGCCGAGAAGGGCGGTGAGCTGGCCTTCGGGAATATCCAGAGAGACATTCTTCAGCGCCTGAAAGCCGCCGAAGTGCTTGTTGATCTGGTCAATGGTGATACTCATGTCACGCACCTCCTTCTTCGGGCGTCGCGTGTTCAGCGCGGGACTGACGCCATTCGACAAATGCTTTTGCAATCAGTGTCAGGATGGCGATACCGGCCAGCAGTGAAGCACTGGCAAAGGCCCCGACAATGTTGTAATCCTGATAAAGCAGTTCAACATGCAGCGGTAAGGTATTGGTTTCTCCGCGAACATTGCCGGATACCACCGAGACCGCACCGAATTCACCTACGGCCCGGGCGTTGGTCAGCACCACACCGTAGATCAATGCCCACTTGATATTTGGCAGTGTGATCTTGCGAAAAATCCGCCAGCCGGAAGCGCCCAGCACCACGCCGGCTTCTTCCTCCTCGCTGCCTTGTTGCTGCATCAAGGGGATCAGCTCCCTGGCCACAAACGGACAGGTTACGAATACGGTGACCATCAGGATGCCGGGCCAGGAGAACATCAACTGAACGTCGTAGTTGCTCAGCCAACTGCCCAGCCAGCCGTTCCGGCCATAGAGCAGCAGGTACAGCAGACCGGCAACAACCGGTGATACCGCAAATGGAATATCGATCAGGGTGATCAACAGCTTGCGCCCGGGAAAGCGGAACCGAGTAACCGACCAGGCGAGGGCTGTCCCGAAAACCAGGTTAAGCGGCACCGTGAGTGCGGCCACAAACAAAGTCAGGCCGATGGCATCCAGGGTGTATTCATCCAGGACATTGCCGGCAAAAGCGCTCCAGCCTGTGCTCAGCGCCTGCGTAAAGATCACCACTACGGGAATCACCAGCATGATCAGAGTAATTGCGAGGGCCAGCCCGATCAGGCTGCGGCGCACCCAGGGTTGGTCACCAATACGGCGGTTTTGCGCAGCCATCTATCGACCCTCCAGCCTGCGCAGGTAGCGACCCTGCCAGAGGTTGATGGAGAACAGCAGAATCAGCGACGCCAGCAATACCAGCGAGGCAATGGCACTGGCGGCCGCGTAGTCATACTCCTGCAGACGGATGAAGATCATCAGGCTGGTGACTTCGCTGACGTAGGGCGTGTTGCCGGCGATAAAGATAATCGCACCAAATTCGCCCAGGCTGCGGGTGAAAGACAGGGCGATTCCGGTCACCAGGGCTGGCCACAGCGAAGGAAAGATAACTTTGCGGAACACACGCCCGTCAGATGCCCCCAGGCTAACAGCGGCTTCTTCATCGGCTGGCGACAGCTCCTCAAGCACTGGCTGCACCGTACGCACCACAAACGGGATGCTGGTAAATGCCATGGCTACAACGATGCCCAGGGGTGTAAATGCAACCTCCACACCGATTTTGGCCAGCCATTGGCCGTACCAGCCATTCTGGGAAAACAGCGTTGCCAGGGTGATGCCGGCGACAGCAGTTGGCAAGGCAAAGGGCAGGTCGACCACGGCGTCGACAATGCGCTTGCCCGGAAACTCATAGCGAACCAGCACCCAGGCCAACAGCAACCCGAACAGGCCATTGAATAGTGAAGCTGCCAGGGCCGTCCATAACGTAACCTTGTAGGACTCCACCACGCGCGGATCGGTGATGGTGAACCAGAACTGGTCCCAGGTCATGCCGGAGGTTTCAACGACCAGCCCGGTCATCGGCAGCAGCAAAACCAGGCTGACAAAAAACAGCGAAATGCCGAGGCTCAGACCGAATCCCGGCAATACCCGTTTGTTTCGACGACCAAGGCGCCGCACGGGGGCGACGCCTGCTTGAGCGGAGGTGGGCATGGCTTGCTCTTACCGGCGCCGCTGCAACTGGTCCAGCTTGCCGCCACTGCTGAAATGGGTACTCATGGCGTTTTCCCAGCCACCGGCAATCTCTTCGATGGACAGCAGTTTCAGTTCCGGGAAGCGATCGGCATTCTCGGCTTTCACCGCGTCGTTGTGAACACGGTAGTTGAAGCCTGCCAGCAGGCGCTGGGAGTCTTCGGTATAGAGGTGCTCCAGGTACTCCTTGGCCAGCTCGGCGGTGCCATTCTGTTCAACGTAGTCGTCAATCCACGTCACCGGGAATTCAGCCAGGAAGCTTACCTTCGGCGTGACAGCCACGTATTCACCGTTCTCGAAACGGTCTGCAATGTTCAGAACCTCCGACTCGAAGGTCAGCAGGACATCGCCAATGCCGCGCTCAACGAATGTGGTGGTGGCACCACGACCGCCGCTGTCAAAAACGCGTACCTGACCGAGCAGGTCCGCCATGAACTGATCAATTTTTTCCTGATCGCCGCCAAACTGGTCCTGGGCGTAGCCCAGAGCGGCAAGGTAGGTGTAACGGCCGTTTCCAGAGGTCTTAGGGTTCGGCATCACCAGTTGAACGTCTTCGCGAACAAGATCGTCCCAGTTCTCGATATTCTTCGGGTTACCCTCGCGTACCAGGAACGCCATGGTTGAGTAATAAGGCGAGCTGTTGTTCGGCAGGCGATCGGCCCAGTCTTCAGGAATCAGACGACCCCGCTGGTGCAGGATGTCGATGTCGGTCACCTGGTTAAACGTTGCAACATCGGCTTTCAGGCCCTGGATAATGGCCTGCGCCTGCTTGGATGAACCTGCGTGGGACTGTTTGATTTCGACCGTTTCACCGGTCTTTTCCTGCCAGTGCTTTTTAAACTCTTCGTTGTAGGCAGCGAACAGTTCGCGGGCGATGTCGTAAGAGGTGTTGAGCAGCTCCCGGTCTGCAGCCAGTACCGGTTGGGCGGAGAGCAGGGCGGCGCCGAGCGCGATTCCCTTGAACAGTTGCTTCATAACGAGCTCCTCAGAATGATGGTTCTAATCTGAGGAGCAATCTAACAAAAGGTTTTAAGAACGAAAAATATTAAAAATAAATATTGAAAGGCTTGTTTGGCATATAAGCGTCAGCAATTAATAGCGTAGCAGTGCCGAGCCCCAGGTGAAGCCGCCGCCAAAGGCCTCCAGCAGAACAACCTGCCCACGCTGGATTCGCCCATCGCGGACGGCCTCATCAAGCGCCAACGGGATGGATGCCGCCGACGTGTTGCCGTGGCGGTTGACGGTTACCACCACCTGATCCATCTGCATGTCCAGTTTGCGGGCCGTGGCTGCGATAATCCGCAGGTTGGCCTGATGCGGAACCAGCCAGTCGATATCGGATTTCTGCATCTGGTTGGCTTCCAGGGTTTCATCGACAATCCGGCCGAGGGTATTCACCGCCACCTTGAAGACTTCGTTGCCTTTCATTTCCACAAACGCCTGGCCGGCTTTTACCGCATCAAAATCGTTGGCGATGCCACAGGGGACGTGCAGCAACTCTTCATACCGTCCATCGGCGTGCAGGTGTGTAGACAGAATACCGGTCTCCTCACTGGCCTGCAGCACAACAGCGCCGGCGCCGTCGCCAAAAAGCACGCAGGTGGTACGGTCTTCCCAGTTAAGGATGCGGGAGAATACCTCCGCGCCGATCACCAGCGCTTTTTTGCTTGAACCGGTACGGATGAACTTCTCGGCAGTGGCCAGCGCATAGACGAAACCGCTGCAGACGGCCTGAATATCAAAGGCGGGGCAGCCCTGAATGCCGAGCCGGGCCTGCAGGATACAGGCGCAACTGGGGAACACCTTGTCCGGCGTGGTGGTGGCAAAAACAATCAGATCAATATCCGTGGCTTCAATGCCGGCGGCCTCAATGGCGTTCAGGGCCGCCTGTTCAGCAAGATCTACCGTGCTTTGTCCGGGCAGGGCAATATGCCGCTGTTCGATACCAGTGCGTTCGCGGATCCACTGATCAGAGGTCTCCACCTTCTGTTCCAGGTCGCGATTGGTAACGATGTTATCCGGCAGATAGGAACCGGTTCCGGCAATGCGTGCAAAGGTCATGGACAATTTCCAGGGGTTTATAGGGTAACGATAGACCCATGCTAAACCTTTGCAACCGGATTGGTTATTAGCGGATTGTCAAAGACTGCCCGGGCGACACATTGGGCGCCCGGGCAAGGGGTGGGAGATTAGCCTTCTTTCAACGTTTTCATATCAATGACGAAGCGGTACTTCACATCGCCTTTCTTCATGCGGACGTAGGCTTCGTTGATGTTCCGGATATCCAGCATCTCGATATCACAGGTGATGTCGTGCTCCGCACAGAAATCCAGAACCTCCTGCGTTTCCGGCATTCCGCCAATGAGAGAGCCGGCTACCACGCGGCGCTTGGTCACCAGCAGGCCAGCCTGAAGGGCGGGTTCAATTGGGGTGAGCAAACCCACGAGAATATGTGTGCCGTCGTACTTCAGACACTTCAGGTACGGGTTGAGGTCGTGGGCTACAGGAATGGTGTCGAGCAGAAAATCGAAGGAATCTGCGGCGGCTTTCATCTGCTCCTTGTCGGTGGAGATGATAACGTGGTCCGCACCCTGCTTCTTCGCTTCCGCCACCTTGGCTTCAGAACGGGTAAAGATAGTGACTTCGGCACCCAGCGCCTTGGCGAATTTCACGCCCATGTGGCCGAGACCGCCCATCCCCAGCACGCCTACCTTGTGGCCTTTGCCGACCTTGAAGTGCTTGAGGGGGGAATAGGTGGTGATGCCTGCGCACAGAATGGGAGCCGCACTGGCCGGGTCGAGCTTTTCCGGCACCCGAACGACAAAACGTTCGCTGACAACAATCCGCTCGGAATAGCCGCCGTGGGTGACCGAGCCATCGTGACGATCCAGGCTGCCGTAGGTCATGGTGGAGCCTTCAATGCAGTACTGCTCCAGGCCGGAGTCGCAGGCGGAACAACTGCGACAGCTGTCTACCATGCAGCCCACGCCCACCAGGTCGCCGGCTTTGAAGTGACTGACCTCCGGCCCAACGGCGGTGACCCGGCCAACAATTTCGTGGCCCGGAATGACCGGATATTTTGAGCCGCCCCAGTCATTTTCAACGGTGTGGAGGTCACTGTGGCAGACACCGCAGTAGTCGATCTCGATCGCTACATCGTCAGCACGGAGTTCCCGGCGATCAATGGCGTAGGGGGCCAGGCCGGAGTCCGGGGCAGTGGCGGCGTATGCTTTGGTATTGGCCATTCGTTCACTCCTTTTCAGTTTTAGAACAAGGATCACGGTTCTGTTGCAGCAGGACAGTTACCTTGTGTTACTCAGCACATATCAATTGTAACCTACGTATTCCACTCCATCAGGGATGACCAGATGACAAACACGCAATCTCTTAAAGCTGTGTGGCTGGCGAGCACAATCGCGCTGGGCGCGGGCCTGGTCGGCGGTTGTATGCCGGGAACCATTGCCACCGGCGTTGGCACCGGTTTTGTGTATGAGCAGAAACAGGACCACAAGCACCGCCATGAAGTGGAGCGGGCGGTGGATCAGTACGTCGAAGACCACGCCAACTCTCCGTGCAGGCACGGGGAAGACCGGGTAATGGAGTCTGCGGCGGAGATTCTCAAGGAATACCGGTTAACCGGTTTGAAGGAAGTGCTGGGCCGACTGGATAAGATCTATCAGGATGAAAGTCAGCCGGATCATATCCGGGCCGGTGCCCTGTACAACATGGCGGTGTTGCAGTCGCGCCGCAAGGAACCCAACAAGGTGCTCGCGCGGGAGTACTTCAAGCGCCTGTATGTAGAATTTCCCAACGAGTATCGTTGCATCTTTGAAGAATCAGACTGGCGGGATTCAATGATTGAACAGCAGTTGCTGCTGCCCGGCGAGACGGTTGAATCCTTCCTGAGAGATGCGAAAGCCGATGTGGAGCGCATGAAGCGGCAGGACTGAGCCTGCCGCCTTCAAGATCAGATCAGGCTATCCAGCCGAAAAAGAAATCAAACAGCCAGGAGAAGAAACCGCCGCTGCTCTGGGGGCGCGGTTCTGCCTGGGCTTCCTGATTGGCAACCGGCTCGCTGGCGTTTGCCGCTGGCGCATCAACAATCACGGGTTCCGGTTCAGTCGTTTTTGCGGCAACAACCTCTTGTGCTGGCTCCGTTTGCGAAAGCTCGGACTCTTCCTCAACGGCGAGCGGCTCATCCGGGCCCGCTGCGGTGGGCTCGGTGGGCAATTGGGCGATCAGCTCTTCGTTATCACCAGTGACCACCTCGACAACTTCTGCCGAGTCCTGATCTGCGGTGACTGGCGCTTGACTGCTTTCGGCAACGGATGAAGAAAGCTCTGTAACACGCTGTTCTGTTTGGCTTTCATCCGGACCGGTTTCAGATTCTTCTGCTGGGACCGATTGCGCTGCTGTCTCCAGGGCCGCAACCTGAATCTCTCGCGGTTCTGCGGCATCCACGATCTCTGGCTCGACAGTTTCCGGTTCAGGTTCCTGAGCTTCGGGAATTGGCTCCGGCTTGGGCTCTGGTGCGACAGCGGCAACGGAACGGGCGGGTGACGGGACTTTTGCGGTAATTCCAAGTTGACCACGTGCCGCAGACCGGGAAGCCACAGAATTGCTCTGGATCGTTAGGGCCGGAGCCGCCTCAACACCAAGGGATTTGAGCGTGGCTGAATCCAGATTTCCGCTTGCCGAGAGCTCTGGGCGATCGGACTGATACTGACGAATGGCAGTTCGCAGCTTGGCGTCTATCCAGCCGTCGGCCGTGCCGATATCGTAACCGGACCCATAAAGCGCATTTTCCGCAGCAAAGACGGTATGAGTGGGAGAGGCTGCCTGGGCCCAGCCACAGATGGCAATGCTTGAGACAACGGCCAGACTTTGCGCGGCGGTTTTGCGGCGTCCCTGCAACGGTGAGCGTTTCATGGCGAATCCCTCCAGAGGCTCTTTGGTATTGTTGTTTACATATTGTTACCGAGTGTCTTCACGGTATCAGGGATTAATAGTTGCGCCTATGAAGTGGTTAACAAGTTGGCGCAAGGTGCCCGTAGGATGTTGCGGAGGTTGCTGGTATTGTCACAACCCATCAGGCACAGAACGGGCAGAGCGCCCCGGTAGTTTTGGCAGGCCAAGCATGCAAAATCTCGATTATCGCGTTATACAGCAGGCCATTGACTGGCTGGAGCAGGGGCACACGATCTGGCTGTGCACCGTGTTATCCACGTTCGGCTCTTCCCCCCGGGAACCTGGAGCGATGATGGTAGCGAAAGCCGACGGAGCGCATGTTGGGTCATTGTCCGGCGGCTGTGTTGAAGAGGATTTCCTGGATCGACTGGTGCAGGGGGAATATACCTTGCCATCCGTTGTTATTAGATATGGTGGCGACAGCGAGGAAAACCGCAATCCAAAGGTGAAGCTGCCCTGTGGGGGCGCATTGGAAGTACTGGTGGAAAAGCGATCTCCGGAGTCACATTTTGTCGATCAGCTGCGGACGCTGCTGCAACGGCTTTCAAGTGGTGAAGCTTTGGAGCGGGAAGTAGGCCTGGCTGGTGGCAACGTCAGTCTCCACCCTGTCGATGATCACGGTAGCCGGGTCATTTGGGAGCAGGGTAGCGAGACCATAAAGATTGTCGTCGCACCCGTCGCGCGATTGATTCTGGCCGGATATTCAACCGTAGCGGACGCCTGCGCCCGGTTTGCTCTGGGTCTGGGTTATGAGGTGGTGCTTTGCGACCCACGGGAAGACATCGCCGGCACCCACAATTTGCCCGAAGGTGTCGAGTTTATTCCCCAACTGCCCTCCGTATACCTTGGCAAAGACGGTGCCTGCGCCCCCTCGACGGCCGTAGTGGCCACCACGCACGATCCAAGGATCGATGATCTGGCGATGATGGCCGCGGTCAAAACGCCAGCGGGCTATATCGGTGTCATGGGCTCAATGCGCACTTCAAAAGCCCGGGCGGAACGGTTGAAACGCAGTGGCGGGCTCACTGAGGCCGAGATTCAGCGTATTCATATGCCCGTGGGGGTGGATATCGGCAGCAAGACACCGGCCGAGATTGCCCTGTCGATTATGGCGGATGTGGTTCGCGCCCGGCGCCAGCTTTTCCGGGCGGTCAATTAACGCTCTCGGCTCGCGGGTTTCGAGGGTAGTACCGGTCGGGCAGCCGCTCGATGTGCGGAAAGAACCGGGTGTCTTTGTAGGGCATCTTCATATATCCGGACACGCCAAGCCCGGTGATTTGCTCCACCGCAGACAGGATCTCGTCCAGCAGCGTCCGGAATTCCGGTTCCCGCTCGGGGTCCAGCAGCCGGTAATGGCTGTGGATCTTCAGGTGCCGGGGCAGGGCTTCGAAGATGATCATACCGGTGTGGTGAATGTCGTTCAGACGTTCCAGAGCCCGGATAATCGTCTCGGGCAATACCAGGAATTCTTCCGGGTCGGGCCCATCCTCAAAATAGGAATGCACGCGGCTTTCATCTTCCACTTCCGGTGCTGCGCTCACTTCGTAGTGTAGATTCATGCCGGGGGAGACCAGAAACGGCTGGCCCGGGTCTTCACGATCAATGTGCAGGGTGTTACGGGCGTTGAACAGGCAGCTTTTGAATATTCCTTTGCGGTAGATGGCCTGGGCCAGGTACACCATGTTATTGACGGCCTGGACAAAGGCCGATTTCAACGTCGGATCATGCAGGTTCAGAGAGGTATCGATATAGATGCCGTCGGTTTCCCAGCGTACCGCCAGGCCACCTTCTACGGGGTAGCGTCCGAGCCGACTAACCGCCGCCAGAAACGCTTTCTCGGTTTCCCCCATGCCTTGCATGAAGTTCTTGTAGTAGCGGTCGAGTTGGACGTCGTTCACATCACTCAGGGTCTCCGGGGCACCTTCCTCCCGCAAAAACGACTTCCGGGAACTGTATACCACGGTATCAATTTCCTGCCCGGACGCCCGCACCCATACCGGCACCTGCGGAGTGGTCGGCCGTGCCGGCAGGTCAATCATCACCGTGCGGGCCATTCGGGGCATTTCCCGCAAGTAGTAATCACCAGCCTTGCGGCGAGTCTCCGGGTCGGGCGACAGCATGCCATCAAGCATTCGGGCAAATTCCATGGGAAGCCCCAGAGACGCAGCTGGAATCGCCCGGTGCCCAAACCGACAGGATTGGGCAGAGGCGAGGGCATACAGGGTTCCGGCAGCCCCCTGTTCATCAAAGCGGGGCGAGGAGAGCCCGCCGTTCAGCTGCTCCTCGCCGATAAAATAGACATCGCCCAGTCTGGCATTGGTTTGCTGCAGGTTATCCGACATCAGTTCCATCACATTGGCGGTGACGAACTGTTGATTGGCATCCAACTGGGCGAACACCGAGGACCCCCAGTCAATCAGCGCGATGTTCTCGGTACGGGCATCAAACACCAGGTTGGACGGTTTGATGTCACCATGAACAATCGGACGGCCGGCGGGCCCGGTTTCCCGGCGCAGGCAGCGCAGAATATCCGCCAGTTGGTCCGCAATTCGAATAACAAGTCGGGGCTTCAGGCGGCCTTCCTGCAGGGAGACTTCTTCCAGATTGAGCCCCGCAGCTCGCTCCATGACCAGGATAGGTTGGTTGTTGGCGCGCTGGAAGGCGATCAGTCGCGGTACTCTGGGGTGATGCACCTGCTCCAGAATGAAGGCTTCGTCTTCCAGGCGATCCTGTAGGTGCTGGGGCAGGTTGATGCGGGTGAACTTGAACACATGTTCCGGCCCCGGCGTATCCAGGCCGGGAAACCGGCCGGCAAACACAAAGCCATAGGCGCCCTTGCCAATCAGTTCAACGTCCCTGTAACCCAGTTGCCGGAGCTGGGCAACGCAAAGCGCCACCCAGTCCTTGAGCTTCTTGGCATCATCGTGGCTGAGCAGGTAGATCGACTGCTCTTCCGGTATATAGAATTGCTGAAGATGCTTTTCCTGCTCCATCACTGCCCGTTAGCCCATATGTAACAGCATGGTCTGGGGCGACTCCAGGTAGCTCTTCCAGAGGTTGCAGAACCGCGCGATGGTACCGCCGTCAATAATGCGGTGATCGCCGGCCCAGCTGATCGTCATGATCGCCCGCTCAACCACCTGACCATTGGCATCGAAACGCGGTAGCTTCTGGGTGCGGCCCAGCGCCACAATCGCCACTTCCGGTGCGTTGATGATGGGCGCAGCGTAGGTGCCGCCCAATGCGCCGATATTGGAAATGGTGATGGTGCCGCCTTTGAGATCATCCTGGCTGACACGCCCGGAACGGGCGGCCTCAGTCAACCGGGCGATTTCCTCGGCGATCCCCAGCAGCGTGAGCTGTTCAACGTGCTTGACGTTGGGCACCACCAGGCCAGCTTTGCCATCTACCGCCATGCCAATGTTGCAGTGGGGCAGGTAGTGGATTTCGGTCACGTCCTCGTTTAACTGACTGTTCAATACCGGGTATTCCTGAACAGCCAGGGCCATGGCCTTCATGAAGAATGGCATGAGCGTTAGCCGGGTGCCTTTGGCTTCAGCCTCCGGCTTCAGCTGTTCCCGCAGCATGAGCAAGTCGGTTACATCAATATCCTCACTGTAGATAAAGTGAGGGATGGTGGTTGCCGACTGAACCATCGCCTTGGCCATGGCCGCTTTCATGCCTTTGATCGGTTCCACGCGGGCTTGCTGATCACCTTCGGCGTGGCGGCGAGGCGCCGTGCCGGGGTCAACCTGACGTTCGGTGGCGCTGGGCTCTGATTTGGGCTGTTCCAAATGCGCCAGAACATCTGCCTTAAGCACCCGGCCATCCTTGCCGGAACCGGCAATGTCGCCCAGGTTCAGCTCGTGCTCGCGCACCAACCGACGGACCGCCGGGCTTGCTGGAATCCGGGCCCGGGTGCCGGTTGCCACCGGTGTCGCTTTTGTGGGCGCGGCGTCCGCCGACGGCCTGGATTCACTCTTTGGCTGAGGAGCCTCTTCACGATCCCGCGGGATGAAGGCAAACAGCGGTGAATGCACCCGCGCCATGGATTGCTGCTCGTGGTAGAGCTTGGTGATTCGGCCGGCCTTGGGGGCGGTGATCTCAACCATGGCCTTATCGGTCATCACGTCCACCACCGGCTGATCTTCTTCGATTTCGTCGCCCTCGGCGACGCGCCATTCAACCACCTCGCACTCGACAATCCCTTCACCGATGTCGGGCAAAATAAAGTCTTCAGTCGCGTTATCGTCCCCGCTTTGTAGGGGTTCCGCTTTGGCTACAGCTTCCGGGGCAGCATCTACCTGCGGCGACTCTTCAGCGCTTGCTGGTGCCGGCGCCCCGGCCTCGCCACTCTCATCCACCAACTCGAACAGTGGCGCATGCACCTTCGCGATATCGCCTTCCTTGTAATAGAGACGGGTAACCCGGCCCTTGTAGGGGGCAGGAATTTCCACCAGCGCCTTGTCAGTCATCACTTCGGCCACCGGCTGGTCTTCCTCGATGACGTCGCCTTCGGCTACCAGCCATTTGACCAGTTCGCATTCCACGATACCTTCGCCGATATCGGGCAGAATAAAATCACTCATGCTTGTTCTCCTGTCCTGATATCCGCCTAGAATTCCACGCTTTCCCTGATGGCCTCGTAGACCTTCAGGTGATTCGGCAAGTGCTCCTTCTCAAGCACCAGCGGGAAGGGGGTGTCCATCCCGGTTACCCGCGCAATGGGAGATTCCAGGTACAGGAAGCAGCGCTCCTGAATGGTCGCTGCAATTTCGCCGGCAAAGCCGCCAGTGAGAGGAGCTTCGTGGGTAATCACAAGGCGCCCGGTTTTGAGCACGGAATTGGCCACGGTTTCCACATCCCAGGGCAGGATCGACCGGAGGTCAATCACCTCGCAGGAAATGCCTTCCTTCTCAGCGCGCTCAACCGCCTGGTCTATCACGTCCATCTGGGCGCCCCAGCCAAGAATGGTCACGTCAGTGCCTTCCTTGGTGATCTCGGCTTCACCCAGAGGCAGGCGGTAATCTTCATCTGGCACCTCGCCCACGGAGGCCCGGTACAGGCGCTTGGGTTCAAAGAACAGTACCGGGTTGGGGTCGTGGATGGCAGCCAACAGCAAGCCCTTGGCCTGATGGGGGTTGCGGGGCACCACGATTTTGAGGCCCGGGGTATGGGCAAAATAAGCTTCCGGAGATTGCGAATGGTAAAGGCCGCCGGCAATGCCACCACCGTAGGGTGCACGAATGGTCAGACCACCAACGTTAAAGAGGTTGCCGGAGCGATAGCGGTATTTCGCCGATTCGTTCACGATCTGATCGAAGGCCGGGAAGATGTAGTCGGCAAACTGGATTTCCGCCACCGGCACAGAGCCCTGGGCGGCCAGACCGTTGGCAAAACCGATGATGCCCTGTTCCACCAGCGGTGTGTTGAAACAGCGGGACTTGCCGTATTTCTGTTGAAGATTACTGGTAGCGCGGAACACGCCGCCAAAAACGCCCACGTCCTCGCCGAAACACAACACTTTGTCATCGGCCGCCATGGCGGTATCCAGGGCATTGTTGATGGCCTGGAGCATATTCATCTTGGTCATCTCACGCTCCTCCCTTAACGTGTTCGGCGCTCTTTGGGTACTCATCCGGATATCGACGTATGTGAGCCTTCAGTTTCTCAAACTGCTCGGCCAGCATGGGAGGTACTTCGTTGTAGACATCGGTAACCAGAGTTCCGAGGGCTGGTGGCGGACGCTTCTGCGCCCGCTTCATGGTTTCCAGCACTTCCCGGCGCATGTTTTCCTGGAACTGTTTTTCGTCGTCCTCACTCCACCATTTCTTGCTTTCCAGCCACAGGCGCATGCGCAGGATCGGGTCTTTCTCGCGCCATACCGCTTCCTCGTCTTTGCTGCGATAACCGGACGGGTCGTCGGAGGAGGAGTGGGCCGCAAGGCGGTAGCTCATGGCCTCGATCAATACCGGGCGATTGTGTTTGACGGCCAGCTCCCGGGCTGCTCTGGTGGCTTCATACATGGCCAGTACGTCGTTACCGTCTACCCGGATAACGTCCATCTTGTAGCCATAGGCTCTGGGTGCTACGCCGTCGGCTGCGAACTGTTCGGCTGCGGGGGTGGAAATGGCATAACCGTTGTTCCGGCACAGGAAGATGACGGGTACGCGATGGACTGCAGCCATGTTCAGGGCCGCGTGAAAGTCACCCTCGGACGCGGCGCCTTCGCCAAAATAGGTGATGGTGCAGTGGCCGTCTCCCGCCAGCTTCTGGCCATAGGCATAGCCGGTGGCCTGGGGAATCTGGGTGGCCAGGGGCGAAGAGATGGTCATGTAATTCAGCTTTTTCGAGCCGTAGTGCACGGGCATTTGCCGGCCCTTACCGTAATCAAGCTCATTGCCGAAAAGCTGGTTCATGAATTCGTCGATGGAAAAACCGCGGTAGGCGAGGGCGCCTTGCTCCCGGTACTGCGCCATGATCATGTCGTTATCATCCAGCGCGGCGGCGCTGCCGATCACGGCGGCTTCTTCACCGGTACACTGCATGTAGAAGCTCAGACGCCCCTGGCGCTGGGCAGCAAGCATACGCTCATCGAGAATCCGGGTGGTGACCATGGCCCGGTAGATGCGAAGGGCTTTCTCTTTTTCAAGATCCGGCGCTTTGGCGCTCTTATAGAGCTTGCCATCCTGCTTAAGGAGCTTGAACGTGGGAATACTGAATTCCGCACCATCGGTGAACGAGGGGGAATACACAACTTTCGATTTTGTTGTTGTCATAGTCCTCTTCCTGGGGTATTGGCCTGAGGAAACAAAACACGCCTTGTGGGCGTGTCGTTAATGTCATTGTAGACAACCTGGGGAAATCTGGTGTGGATCATTCCAGGCTTGCCTTTACCTTAACGTAAACTGCATCCGTCGGGTAGACCCAGAATGCGGATTTTTATTTAACTGTGCCACACCGATGAATTTCCCGTGTTGGCCGCAAGCATGCTAACGTCAATACAGGTACTCTATTGAATAGCTTCATTAAACGGACTCTGGTGGGCAGGCATATGAATGTGATCGTGATCGGCGCAGGAATAATGGGAACCACTTTTGCCACCCTGGCGAAGGAACTGGCGCCCGAACTGGATATCACCATTCTGGAGCGACTGGACAGCCCGGGCGCAGGCAACTCCTGGTCTTTCAACAATGCCGGCACGGGCCACGAGGCCAACTGCGAGCTTAACTATACGCCGGTGGATGGCGAGGTAATCTCGGTGGAGAAAGCCTTGAAAATCCATGCCCAGTTCAACGTTGCCAAGCAGTTTTGGGCCTACCTTGTTCGAAAAGGTGCGATAAAAGAGCCCACTAGCTTCATCAACCAGACCCGCCATTGCACCCTGGTCTCCGAGCCGTCCATCGAGGAGCTCAAGCTACGCTTCAGGGAAATGTCCGCCCACCACTTTTTTGAGCGCATGCGCTTTTCCGAGGAATTTGACGAGATCAAGAGCTGGATTCCCTACACCATGGACGGCCGCCCCCATCACGAGAAAATGGCAGCGACTGTTGTGGAAACGGGAACCGATGTGAATTTTGGTGCCCTGACTGAACAGATGGCGGAATACGCGACGAAGGAGCTGGGCGTAAACATTGAGTATGGCGTCCATGTAAAGCGGGTGCACCGAAACCCCGCGGGGAGCTGGCTGGTAGAAACGCAAACCCGGGGTGCTGCTGCCGTTCAACACCGGGCCGACATACTGTTTGTTGGCGCGGGCGGGGGTGCGTTCCCCATTCTGAAGAAAAGTCATTTACCGTTTGCCCGGCGGTTCACCGGTTTTCCGGTGGGCGGGCGTTTTCTGCAGGCGGAAATTACGGAAGAGCAGGCCCGCCAATATCGCGCAAAAACCTACGGCAAGGCGGAAGTTGGTGCACCTCCAATGTCTGTGCCGCATCTGGACCTGCGGGTGGCTGATGGCAGGCATTATTTGCTGTTCGGCCCATTTGCCTCATTCAAGCCCGTTCTGGAAAAAGGGCGCGGATTCATTGATTATCTGAAGGCCATGCGCCTGCACGATATCCCCGGCTTGCTGAGCGTCGCGATAGAGCATTTCGCTCTCGTGAAATATCTGGTTTCTGAGACCTTCAAAGGCGAGAAAAGCATGCTGGAGTCGCTGGAGAAATTTGCTCCGGGCCTGAGCTCCAGGTTTGACTGGAAGCCTATTGAGGCTGGCCAGCGGGTACAGATCATCAAGGATGGGGATCTGCAGATGGGTACAGAGATTATCGTTTCGAAGGATAAAACCTACGGCACAATACTTGGGGCGTCGCCTGGCGCCTCGGTGTCACCTGAGGTGATGCTGCGTGCCCTGGAGCAATTGTTCCCGGCGGTATTTGCTGGAGAATCCGCCAGATCCAAGCTGAAAGAGATGTTCCCTGAGGACAATCTGGATACACTGATCAGCAATCCGGAGCGGTATCGCGAGATTCGGGACGCCGTAAACTCAGCCTTGGGCATCCAGTCAGACATACCAGCGTAGCCAGGCGTTCTCAGGGACGAATACAAATAGTGAAAGCACTTGAACTCAAGGTTCCACCCGTTGTTCTGGTTATCCTTTTCGGGGCGGCCATGTGGGCTATTTCGAGGCTGTTGCCGTCTGGCTATTTTACCGTTCCGGGCAGGCTGATTCTGTGCACCCTCATGGTCCTGGCTGGCGCAGGTATTGCCCTGGCCGGCGTTCTGGCATTTCGTGCAGGAGGCACCACCGTGGATCCTCGTACGCCCCATCAGTCTGCCAGCCTGGTGGTTGACGGGGTTTACCGTTACACCAGAAACCCCATGTACCTCGGCTTTCTGCTGATGCTGATTGCCTGGAGCCTGTACCTGGGCAGTGTATTTGCCGCTCTGTTACTGCCACTGTTCATGCTGTACATGAATCGCTTCCAGATCAAACCCGAGGAACGACACATGCGGGCGTTATTCGGTGACGACTACACCCGGTACGCCTCACGGGTTGGGCGATGGTTCTAGCCAGGTAACGGGATATAGTCTTCTTTATCGCCAGGCACGATGGGAAAACGCCGGTTCTGCCAGTCATCCTTGGCCTGTTCGATACGCTCCTTACGGCTGGACACAAAATTCCATTCAATAAACCGTCGCCCCAGTGGTTCGCCGCCAACAAGGGCGAGCCGGGTATCTTCAATCGCCTCAACCGTAACGCCCTCGTGAGCCGCCAAAACGGCCATGGAATATTCAGGCACCTCCGTTCCGCCTGCCCGCAGCTTTCCTTTGGCAACGTACAACCCTCGTTCCTCGGCATCAGGCAGAGTAAGCTTTTGCCCCTGTTTCAGCCATGCCTCAATGTATAGGGTATCGGCAAAGGTCTTGACCGGCGACGCGGCACCGAAAGCGGTTCCCATCATTACCCGTACCTGAACGCCATCCACGGAAACTGATGGCACTGTGTCGCCGGGATAGTGATAGAACGCCGGTTCTGTTTCTTCGTCTGCCTCGGGCAGCGCCAGCCACAATTGCAATCCGTGGAGCGTGTGGTCGGAGGCTGTGATTTCCGGGCGCTCCCGCTCCGAATGAACAATCCCGCGCCCGGCCACCATCAGGTTGATATCCCCGGGGCGGATCGGTTGCTGGCTGCCCAGCGAATCACGGTGCAGGATTTCACCTTGAAACAGGTAGGTAACGGTCGCAATGCCAATATGGGGGTGAGGGCGCACGTTAATGCCATCCCCGGCCGCAAAATGGGCCGGCCCCATATGGTCAAAAAAGATCCACGGCCCGATCATTTTCTGGCCAACCACCGGCAGAACCCGCCTTACCGAAAAGCCCCCGAGGTCACGGTTTCTGGGCTGAAGGAGCTGAACTATGGCGCCACATTCTTCGGTGATGGGGCAATCCATTTCAGTGTCGGGCGCGAGATTGCTCATTGTCAGCTCCGGGTGCGGGTGCGAGTGAGAGGATCTGGTGTGTTTGAAGCTTGGTGCCAGTCTGAATGGGTGTCAAATGAGACGTCCCGCACCGGACCAGCTCCGGGTTGCGGGACGCCTTGGCTGTCAACCTTGCTGCGCACCGAAGCTCTGCATCAGATTGGCATAGTGAGGCAAGTGCTTGGCCAGAATACCACCGAAACCCTCAATGTCGTTGCGCCAGTCACGATGCAGCTCACAACCAACGCTGAACCAGTTCATCAACTGGGCGCCGGCTTGCTCCATACGGCTCCAGGCTGCATCTCGAGTGGTCTGATTGAACGTGCCGGAGGCATCCGTAACCACGAACACCTCAAACCCTTCTTCCAGCGCAGACAATGTTGGGAACGCGACGCACACATCGGTCACCACGCTCGCGATCAACAACTGTTTCTTCCCGGTGGCCTTCACGGCCTTTACGAAGTCTTCGTTGTCCCAGGCATTGATCTGACCAGGACGGGCGAAGTAGGGCGCATCCGGGAACATGTCTTTGAGCTCAGGAACCAGGGGTCCGTTAGGCCCATTTTCAAAGCTGGTGGTAAGAATGGTCGGGATGTTAAAGAACTTCGCGATGTCAGCCAGGGCAAGGACGTTGTTTTTGAAATCGTCCGGCGAGAAATCACGGACCAAGGACAGCAGCCCGGACTGATGGTCGACCATCAGCAGGGCCACATCATCTTTATTCAGCCGATTGTATTTAAATGCCATAGCTTTTTACTCCTTCTGATTAGCGGCTTAAATCACTGGAGGTGATGACCGGTTCACGCAATTCGATGCTTTTGTGAAACGATAGCTAAAGCATAGGTCCCGTTTTCTGGCCTGTGTAGGCCCCAAAATTTATACTCATCGTTCCATAATCAGAACGCTAACCACCATGCAGGACCTCAACGACCTCTATTACTTCGTTAAAGTCGTCGATCACGGCGGCTTCGCCCCCGCGGGCCGGGCGCTCGGCGTGCCAAAATCGAAATTGAGCCGGCGGATTGCCATGCTGGAAGATCGCCTGGATACCCGGCTGATCAATCGCTCCACGCGCCGATTCACCATTACCGAACTGGGCCAGGAATATTATCGCCATTGCGTGGCAATGCTTGTGGAAGCAGAGGCTGCGCAGGAGGTGATTGACCGGTCCAGGGCCGAGCCCCGGGGCGTAATCCGGATGAGCTGCCCGCCAGGGTTAATCTACTTTCACGTGGGACAACTGCTGGTTCGTTTTATGGCGAGGTATCCCGATGTGAAGGTGGAGATTGATGCCACCAGCCGACGGGTTGATGTTCTGAAAGAAGGGCTGGACCTGGCGCTGCGGGTCCGTTTTCCACCGCTGGAGGACAGCGGGCTGACCATGAAAGTGCTGTCAAAGAGCCCTCAGTTCCTGATGGCCTCAAAGGATTTTTTCGAACACCATCAGCAGCCTGAAACCCCGGACGATCTGGCCAACCTGCCCAGTCTGGATTTTGAGCCGTCCGATGGCAAACACATCTGGTGTCTGGATGGGCCGGATAAGGCCTCGGCACAGGTGCGCCACTCGCCCAGACTGGTGACGGATGATGTGTTCACCCTCCGGCAAGCGGCGTTGGAAGGCCTGGGCGTGGTGCGCATGCCGCTGATTGTTGGTGGGCGAGACCTGGTTGAGGGGCGATTGATCGACGTTCTGCCGGGCTGGAAGCCTCGGGGAGGCGTTCTGCATGCGGTTTTTCCCTCAAGGCGTGGCCTGATGCCGGCGGTGAGAGCTTTGCTGGACTTTCTGGGGGAATCCATGGAAGACGTGGATTGGGCAATGGCACAGGAGTAATAAGTATGCCAAAAGTTGGCTCGACTCATTGCTTGTGCCGCAACCTGGCATCGCTATAATTGACCGCCCCGAACCGTCGGGATCTTGTCCGCTAAATCGTCATGGTCTGACTATGTGCCGAAAACTGGCGTGGGGAGTTGCCCGCGCCAGTAACTGGCATACCATCTTTAGAGTAATTATGTACCGCGACTTCAAAACCACACTCGAACTCATTCTTGCTGTCCTTGAAAATGACAATCTCACCTCAGAACAGCTTCGTGAACGATTTGCCGGCATGCCTGACCGCACGTTCAAGCGCCACATGGCCACCGCCCGAAAACATGGAGCCCAAATGGAATGTGTCGCCGACAGTCGGGGACGCTACACGTGGATTTGCCGAAACCGCCGGCAGATTGAAACTCGGGTGAGAACCTGGGTGATATTCGAGCGGGAGCGAACACTCGTTGGTGAATCTCAGTTAGATCTGTTGCATCAGGCTTTGTAACAAGACAGCAGATCTATCTGCGCTATTTCACCTAAGCAGAGTCCAGTACAGCCAGAAGCTGGTCGATTTCATACTGACTGAAGATTTGAATTCCATGCTGGCGAAGTAGGGCGACCGTGCACCCAGCTCCGGCAAGGCACTTACCAGAATCTTTGCCAAAAGGTTTTCTCCCGATACCTGGGGCTAAAGTTGTTCGGAAGTCTGAACAGAAGGTGTGTTGAGTTGAAGCGCTTGTCTTCGGGACTAAATGCGAGCTTACCGAGATTCGATGAGGTAAGGTCAGCCCCCCCAAAAGTGACACGTACCGAAATCGCCACCAATGCTCCGGTTTTGCTAGGCTTTCAGAGAGCAGGGAGAAGATGCAATGGCCTTCCATAACCCGGATCCGAAAATGCGCGAAATAGAGCGTGATAATGCCAGGCTACGTGCCAGGTTCTTTGCTGAACTGTTTGGTGGCGCCTTGCGTGTATTTCGCAGGACTTTGTTGCGCCGTCGAGTTAGGCAACCGTGTGGCCCGTGTATGGAGGCTGATGGGGCATCCCATGATGCTTCTAATCAGCGAAATACAAACATCTGAATCTCGCGCAGGTATCACCTCGGCAAATGAATGAGCGGCAGTGGTGACTGGGGTTTGACGGTCTGGATCGCAAAGTTGCTACGAATGTCCCGGACCCCGGGCAACTTGAGCAAAGTATTGGTCAAGAATTCCTTATAGGCGCGGAGATCGGGCACCACGACGTGTAATAGAAAATCCGACTCCCCGGACACGAGATGGGCCATCACTACTTCTGGCAGAACGCTCACCGCCTCGCAAAAAGCCTCGGCCTCCTTCTCCTGGTGGCGTTCTACTTTTATATCAACGAATACGGTTAGCCCCAAGCCCACTTTTTCCTGATCCAGGATTGCGCGGTAGCCCTTGATCACCCCGGATTCCTCAAGTAAACGTACCCGCCGAGAGCAGGGTGACGGAGACAGGCCGATTCCCTCGGCCAAATCTGTGTTTGGCATACGGCCATCTGTTTGTAGTGTCTCAAGAAGCTTTCTGTCAAACCGGTCAAATCTAAAATCTGGCATAAGTATCACCTGAAGAGAGAAACGTTAGCGGATAACACCAATTTTCCGCTCCATCATAGGTTATAAAGCAATCGTTCACTACCGGGCGGCAGGTATACTCAAGGATTCACTCACTACCACCCGGGAGACGTAGCCAATGGCTGATTTTCTCGTGTTCCTGGCTGCGCTCGCGGCGATCTACCTTGCACCGGGGCCAGACATGATATTGGTGCTCGGCACCTCTGTGAGCGGCGGCACCAGAAAGGCCATGGCCGTCGCTCTCGGCCTTGCCATTGCCAGGGGATGCCATGTTCTGCTCGCCGCGGTGGGGCTTGCAACCTTGCTGGCCACGTATCCCTGGACCTACCATACGATACGAATACTGGGCGCAGCTTATCTGCTTTATCTGGGCTGGCAGTTTTTCCGGACAGCGCACACGCTCCAGAGCAACCCCCATTCAATCGCAGGTACTCAGCCGTCAGCGGGGTATCTGGCCAGTTTCCGGAGAGGGTTGGCAACTAACCTGTTTAATCCCAAATCTCTGATCTTCTGTTCGGTACTGCTTCCGCAGTTTATCCATTCGGAAGACTCTGGCATCGTGGGACAATTTGCCATTTTGGCCTTGATCCTGGTGCTCACAGGACTGGTCTTTGATTTTGCCTACGCTCTTCTGGGGCGATTACTCTGGGCGCTTACCAATAGCAATGCTCGATACCGTAGAGCTCAGAACAACCTATTTGGTTTTCTGCTTACAGGTATCGCGCTGAAGGTTGCTCTTGATTGACTTCGCCATCCGTTCAGTGCCCTAGAGGCTGACGAGTCGGTAAATCCTCCTGTATGCTGGATAACCAGAGGTTGTTTGCGGTTCATTCAAAGGGGTGGTCAAGCACGTTTGGCTATATTTGACGAACAACGGTGAGTTGAGTGTTTTATGGCGACGGCAACCGTAAGCGGGTTTCGAAGTGATAGATACAGGCACCCGGTGGCGGCAACCATTGCGGTGCTCTTCAGAAATGATGAAATCTTGTTGGTACGCCGCGCCAACCCGCCAGACGCAGGTCGCTGGGGGTTTCCGGGAGGGAAGATGGAGTTCGGGGAGACGGTTGAAGCCGCCGCTGTAAGAGAGTTGTACGAAGAGACAGGAGTTCGTGCTACCGCCAGCAAAGTTTTCAATGCCGTGAATGCGTACGACGTTGATGATGAGGGATATCTTCGATCCCATTTTGTCCTGATAGCGGTGCTGTGTTACTGGGATTCTGGTGAGCCAGTAGCTGCCGATGATGCGCTGGATGCGGCGTTCGTTCCGATGGTGGCGCTAGGCTCAAGCGACCTCGCTCTGAGTCTGGATGTTGAAGATATCGTTTGGGAGGCCTATGAGTTGGTGTTGGTGTCGGGGCAGAAGCGGAGCATTAGTAAATCGAGTTAAGGGGCTTTCTGGGTCTGGTGTTAATTCTTTTGTGATGCCATCCGTGACTGCGCATAATGTATATTATGTTAAATACGGTATTCACTGCTGAAGACCTAACCTCCCAATAACCTCTGCGCAAAATGCCCAGCACCAAATGCCAGCCCCGCAGCGGCCGTACCCATGCTCAATGTTCGGAGTCCTGATCGCACTACCGGTAAGCCATATACGATACTCTTAAGCATTCCGATACCGAGGAAGACGACTCCTGCCAATCCAAGACTGATCATGAACTGAATCCGACTCTCCAACCCCGGGATCGCATAAGGAAGCAACGGTAAAGCACCGACCGACAAAAATGCAGCGAACGTTGTCAGCGCAGCTCGACGTGGGCTAATTCCGGCACCCGAAAGTCCGTACTCTTCCCGCAACATGGTTGCCACCCAAACATCGGGATTACGACTAATGACATCTACAACTTGCTCCAGCAATTCACCGTCAAAGCCCTTCGCCTGAAAGAGCTGGCGAATTTCCTCGCGTTCACCTTCTGGCACAGCAGTTATATGTTCCCGTTCTGTGCGCTCAGCAAACTTGATTTGATTCAACTGCACCTGACCCGCTTCATAATTACTCACGGCCATGCTGAACCCGTCTGCAATCAGATTTGCAAAACCAAGCACCAGCGCGACCTGGGGCGAGAAGCCAGCACCGAAGGCCCCCGATACAACCGCAAACGTTGTGACGCAGCCATCGATGCCGCCAAGCACAGCATCTGGTAGCGTCGAGGCCTTAACGGGACCAGCAAGCCGTGCACGAACGGCATTAGGCTGGTGCTCGCTGAGCAGTCTTTCATTTTCTGTGGATGGCATCTTTCAGCTTCCTGTTCAGGACGCGATTTGGTGCTTTGGGATTATAGGCTCAGTTCGACCTTGTCACTTTATCTGTCAATATACATCTTCAAGATAACGTCCCTGGCCTCTCAGAGTTTCAATATCGATGTGCAAGGGTTTGATAATGTCTTCTATAACCTGCCGCACAGCCGCCGCCATATCCCGGCCACCACAGACCAGTATCTGCGCACCGGTGTTAACCATCTGTCGCACGGCTAATTCATCCTGTTTGAGCTTATCCTGCACGTAGGCGCGCTCGTCTGTTCTTGAGAAGGCTGTGTTCAGCCCGCTCAGTCGATGATCCTCAAGATAGCGCCCAAGCTCAGGTTGGTAGAGAAAATCTGACCTGGCATCGCGACCGCCCCAGTACAGATACATAGGGTTGCATCTGGTATTGTTTCTGATGAAACCGGTTAACGGACCAATCCCGGCACCTGCACCGACAAGAATCACTGGTCGGTTATCGGTAGCTGGCCGAAAGCCTGGATTGGGGCGGATGAAGCCATCGATACAATCACCCGGCTTGAGGTCATGCAAATAACCGGAGCAAAGACCGCCG